>NZ_AQPL01000357.1:0-6326 GCF_000395345.1 Cupriavidus sp. WS
CGCGGGCGCCCGCGCCTGACCTCGCGGGCGTTCGCGGCGGCGGGGCGGGCGGTCCCGGGCACGTACCAGAAAGCATTGCCAGCCAGCTCGTGGCGCCATCGCGCGGCCACGGCGGGGAGCGCTCGCGCCTGCGCGGCGGTTCGCCACGTGCTGTCTGCCGGCGGCGCTTTCTGTTCGTCACGGGCAATCGCCGTGTCCGTCTCCTGGCCAGCCGCCCGCGGCGGGCCGGGACGCACACGGCCGGCGCCCGGTTTCGTTTGCTTCATTTGTTGTTCGCATCACGGGCATGGCGCCGCACGGAGAGGCATGCGTGCCCGTCCTTTTCGTACCACCTTACCTTCAGGAAATGAGCCATGAAAAAAACGATACTGATTGCCGCCGCCACCACGCTGGGCGGCCTGTCCGGGGCGCATGCGCAGACCAGCTCGGTCACGCTCTACGGCATCGTCGATGCCGGCCTGACCTACAACTCCAACGCCAAGGGCTCCAAGCAGTACCTGCTGACCAGCGGCAACGCCTCGGGCTCGCGCTGGGGGCTGCGCGGCACCGAGGATCTCGGCGGCGGCATGCAGGCGTTCTTCCGCCTGGAAAGCGGCTTCAGCTCGATCAACGGCACCAGCGGGCAGGGCGGCACGCTGTTCGGGCGCGGCGCCTACGTCGGCCTGTCCTCCACTCGCGCGGGCGCGGTCTCGCTCGGCCGCCAGGCGACCACCCAGTACGACTTCATCAGCCCGTTCACGTCCGGCGGCACGTGGGCCGCTTCCGGCATCGGCTACGGCACCCACGTGGGCGACGTCGACGCGCTGGACAACTTCAACCGCATCAACAGCGCGATCAAGTACCTGAGCCCGACCTTCGGCGGCATGCGTTTCGGCGCGAACTACAGCTTCGGCGGCGCGCCCGGCAGCGTCTCGCAGAACCAGACCTGGTCGTTCGGCGCGGACTATGCCTCCGGGCCGTTCTCGCTGGCCGCGGCGTACAACCAGGTCGACCGCCCCAACTTCTCGTTCTTCGGCAACAAGGCCAGCGACAGCGCGGTGAACAACAACATCACCAACGCCGCCATCTCCGGTTACGCGTCGGCCAAGACCCAGCAGATCTTCGCCGCGGCGGCGGCCTACGAGCGCGGCCCGGCCAGGCTCGCCGTGACCTACACCAACACGCGCTTTCGCAACCTGGGCGAGGTGGCGGTCGCCAACCTGAGCGCCGCGCAGAGCCGCTTCCGCGGCACGGCCGTGTTCGACATCGTCGAAGGCAACTTCACGTACCAGCTCACGCCGGCGCTGCAACTGGGCGTGGCCTACACCTACACGCACAACAGCAATGCCGACAACCTGGACAGCGCGGTGTACCACCAGGTCAATCTCGGCGCGGACTATTTCCTGTCCAAGCGCACCGACCTGTTCGCCAACGCGTTCTACCAGCACGCCGGCGGGACCGACGCGTCGGGCGGCCGCGCGGTGGCGGCGATCACCGGCGCCACGGCGTCGACCAGCAACCACCAGCTGATCGGCCTGATCGGCATGCGCCACCGCTTCTAGCACCGGCGGCGCGCGGCGGCGCGGCAGCGGCCGCCGCGTGCCCGTTACCGTGCGCCGGCGTGCCGGCGACGTCATGTGGTGCACCTCCCATGCCTGATCGGAGTGCAGCGTGCCCTGCGACAAGGCACCGGCATCGTGCGGCGCGCGCGGTGCCGGCGCCGCGCCCGGGCGCGGCTGGCGCCTCGGCGCGCGCTCTGGCGCAAGGCAATTGCGTGGTACACCATATTTTTATCAGGAAGCGCGCGATACGGCTTTTCCGCCGGAAATTGGCATATCAATTGCTTTGATCCATCCGCCTGTCCTCATCGTTTTCATTGCGCCCGGCGCCCCCGCCGCTTGCATCGCTCGTCAGCGCTTTCCCCGCTGAAGCCACTCAACAACAACCGGACCCGCTATCTCGATGTCGAACCAAACCACGGACAACCACGGCACCCCCGCCCACGGCGCCACGCGCCGCCAGGTGCTGCGCGCCGGCGCGGCCGCCACCGCCGCGCTCGCCATGCCGGCGATCGTGCGCGCCCAGCCGAAGGTGCTCTACGTCAACTCGCAGGGCGGCTCCTGGGAAGCCGCCGCGCGCAAGAACCTCTTCGACCCGTTTACCAGGAAGACCGGGATCGAGATCAAGAGCGCGCCCGGCGCGTCGTTCGCCAAGCTAGCGCTGCAGGCCCGCACCGGCGTCTACGAGTTCGACATCCAGACCGTCGGCGCGCCCAACGTGGTGCAGGCGATGAAGCAGAACCTGCTCGAGCCGATCAACTACGGCATCTTCGGGCGCGACACGGTGCCCGCCGGGCAGATCCTCGATCACGGCGTCGGCAACCACGCCTACTCCACCAACATCTGCTTCAACACCACCCGCTACGCGCCCGGCTCGATCAAGACCTGGCAGGATTTCTGGAACGTCGGCAAGTTTCCCGGCCCGCGCTCGCTGGGCCGCGAGCTGTCGCAGACCATCGTGTTCGCGCTGCTGGCCGACGGCGTGCCGCGCGACAAGCTCTACCCGATCGACCTCGACCGCGCCTTCCGCAGCCTCGACAAGATCAAGCAGAGCACGCGCGTGTGGTGGACCACCGGCCCGCAGATCCGCGAGCTGCTCGGCGACGGCGAGGTGAACATGGCCTCGGTCTGGCATGCCCACGGCGTGGCCCTGCGCAAGACCGGCGCGCCGGTGGAGATCGTGTGGAACGAGTTCACCATGGACCGTACCTACTGGATCGTGTCGCGCGGCACGCCGCGCGCCGAGTTCGCCTGGGAGTTCCTCAAGTTCGCGCTCGAGCCGAAGAACAACGCGGGCTTCTGCGTCGACGGCGCCTACGGCCCGCTCAACCCGGCCGCCTTCAAGTACGTCACGCCCGAGCAGGCCAGGAACATGCCGACCAATCCCGCCTACGCCAGCGGCGCGATCGAGTTCGACGCGCGCGGCATGGGCGACCTCATGACGCAGGCCGAGCGGCGCTTCCAGCGCTGGCTCCAGCAATAACCATGAGCGCCAACGCCCTCGAGCGTCCCAGCGCGGCGAATGCCATCGTCGCGCTGGGTGTCGCCATCTTCATTCTCGCGCCCCTGCTGATCGTGGTGCCGATGTCGTTCAGCTCGGCGCATTCGTTCGAGTTCCCGCCGCCGAGCTACTGGCTCGGGCACTACCGCGCCTACTTCACCGCGGACTGGCTGCGGCCCACGCTGAACAGCTTCCTGATCGCGGTGGCGTCGAGCATCGTCACGCTGCTGGTGGCCACGCCTGCGGCGTTCGCCGTGTGCCGGCGTGAGTTCGGCGCGCGGCGCGCGCTGCAGATCATCCTGCTGCTGCCGATGCTGGTGCCCAGCATCATCATGGCGATCAGCTACTACTCGGTGTTCGGCGTGGTGGGCCTGAACCAGACCTACCTCGGGGTGATCCTCGCCCATACCTGCATCTCGATCCCGGTGGTGCTGACCGCGATGTCGGCGTCGCTGCGCAACCTGGACCGCAACCTGGAGCGCGCCGCGGCGATCTGCGGCGCGACGCAGGCGCAGACCTTCATGCTGGTGACGTTCCCGCTGCTGCGCCCGGCGTTCCTGATCGCGGCATTCTTCGCCTTCATCCATTCGTTCGACGAAGCGACGATCGCGCTGTTCATCTCCAGCCGCGAGGTCTCGACCCTGCCCAGGCGCATGTTCTCGAGCATCAACCTGGACGCCGATCCGGTGATCGCCGTCGCTTCCACCTTCATGATCGCCATCGCACTGACCGTGATGGTGGTGCTGACGTTCCTGTCACGACGCCGCCAGGCGGCGGAGGCCAGCCGATGACCACACCCAACGCCCAACAAGTCTCCGCCGTCGCCCCGGTGTCCACGCGCGCGCGCAGCGGGGCCGCCGCGCGCGCGCGGCGCCTGCCGCGCGGCATCCCGACGTGGCTGCTGCTGCTGCCCGCGCTGGCCTACCTGCTCGCCACGTTCGGCGTGCCGCTGGCCAACACGTTCTGGACCAGCATCTCCGATCCGGAACTCAGCCTGGAGAACTACCGCCACATCTTCACCGACCCGATCTACCTGACGGTCTACCTGCGCACCGTGCTGGTGGCGCTGTCCGTCACCGTGCTGTGCCTGCTGCTCGGGTATCCGCTGGCGCACTACATGGCGCGCAAGGGCGGGCTGGTGGCGGCCTCGCTGCTGGCCGTCACCGGGCTGTGCTTCTGGATCAGCTTCCTGGTCAGGACCTTCGCGTGGACCGTGATCCTGGGCAACCGCGGGCCGTACACCGAGGTGGCCAGGTGGCTGGGCTTCGACCCGCCGCCGGTGCTGCTGTTCACCACGGCGGCGTCGCTGATCGCCATGACGCACATCCTGCTGCCCTACATGGTGCTCACGCTCTACGTGGTGATGTCCAAGCTCGACGTCAACCTGATCCGCGCCGCGCACAGCCTGGGCGCGAGCCGGCGGCAGACGTTCTGGAGCGTGGTCGCGCCGCTGTCGCTGCCGGGCGTCGTCAGCGGCTCGCTGCTGGTGTTCATCTTCTGCATCGGCTTCTACGTCACGCCGACGCTGCTGGGCTCGCCGCACGACATGATGATCGCCAGCCTGATCTCCAACGAGGTCGAGACGCTGCTCGATTTCGGCACGGCGTCGGCGCTGTCGATGGTGCTGCTCGCCGCCATCATGGCGATGCTGGCGCTCTACGACCGGCTGGTCGGCCTCGAGCGGATCACGGAATGAGGCGCACGGTGGATCATTCGGCAGACAGGGCGCAGCCCGACCTGACCCCGCTGCTGGCGCCGCGCAGCATCGCCATCGTCGGCGCGTCCGACCGGCCCGGCCCGTCGCAGCGGATCTTCGCCTCGCTGCGGGCGCTCGGCTTCGCCGGCGAGATCCACGCCGTCAACCCGGGCCGCAGCGAGGCCCTGGGCCGCGACTGCGCGCCCTCGCTGGCGGCGCTGGCCGCGCGCGGCAAGGTGCCCGACGTGGCGGTGCTGTGCGTCGCGCCCGAACGCGTGGCGGCGGCCGTGCTCGACGCCGCCGGGGCCGGCGTGAGGGGCGTGGTGTCCTACGCCAGCGGCGTCGGCCGCACCGCGCACGACGGGCGCGCTGCGCTCGACGTCATCGTGGAGGCCTGCGCGCGCGCCGGCATCGCGTTCTGCGGCCCGGACTGCATGGGCATACTCAACCCGGCCACGCGCTCGACCCTGTACCTGGGCGAGCTGCTCGACGCGGCGGCGGTCGGCGGCGACGTCGGCCTCATCACGCAGAGCGGGTCGATGGCGATCGGCCTGCTGACCGACGTGCGCCGCTTCGGCTACAGCCACGTCATCTCCACCGGCGCCGAGGCGGTGCTCACCGCCGCCGACTATCTCGCCGCGCTGGCCGACGATCCGGCCACGCGGGTCATCGCGCTGTTCCTCGAGGCCGTGCGCGACATGGACCGCTTCCTGGCGGCGCTCGACCACGCCCGCGCGCGCGGCAAGCCGGTGGTGGTGCTCAAGGTCGGCAAGACCGCGCAGAGCCGCGCCGCGGCGCTGGGGCACACCGGCGGCATCGCCGGCGACGCGCGCGTGTTCTCGGCACTGCTGGCCCGCCACGGCTGCATCGAGGCGGCCACGCTCGAGGAGCTGACCGAGACCATCGTCTGCCTGCGCGCGGCCAGGCTGCCGGCCGCGCCGGGGATCGGCATCGTCAGCCCGTCGGGCGGGCACGTGGAGTACGCGCTCGACATCGCCGCGCGCGCCGGCGTCGCGCTGCCGCCGATGCCGCCGGCGAGCCTCGCGCCACTGGCAGAGGTCATCGGGCCGGTGTCCGGGCCAGGCAATCCGGTCGATGCGTGGGGCAACGGCGATTTCGAAACCAATCTGCGCGCCGGGCTGGCGGCGTTCGCGGCGTCGCCCGACCACGGCGCCGTGGCGCTGGTCACGGACACCCTGGACGGCCAGCCGACGCGCCCGACCCGCTACGTCGACGCGCTGCTCGACGTCGCCGCGACCGCCGACAAGCCGTTCTACCTGCTCAGCTCGCGCGCCGGCCTGTTCCGGCGCGAATATGCCGAGCGGCTCGCCGCGCACGGCGCGGCGCAATTGAGCGGCATCGAGCCCGCGCTGCGCGCGATCGGCCACGCGGCCGCGTGGCGCGCGGCGGTGGCGCGCCCGGCGCGCGCGCCGGCGGCCGTGCCCGGCATGTCCGGCATGTCCGGCGCGCCCGACGTGTTCGGCCAGTTGCCGCGCGGCGAAGGCTGGCTCAACGAAGCGCGCGCCAAGGCGTTCCTGCGCGCCTGCGGCCTGCCCACGCCGCGCGGCGCGCTGGCGGGCGCCGGCGACGC
>NZ_AQPL01000358.1:0-10531 GCF_000395345.1 Cupriavidus sp. WS
GCGCTGGCGGGCGCCGGCGACGCGCCGGCCGCCATCGCCGGCGAGATCGGCTTTCCGGTCGCGCTCAAGGTCATCGACGACCGCATCCCGCACCGCACGCCCTACGGCCTGCTGCAGCTCGACCTCGCCGATGCCGGCGCGGTTGAGCGCGCCGCCGCGCTGATGCGCGACCGGCTGGCGCGGCACTTCCCGCAATGCGTCGACGCGCCGCTGCTGGTCGAAGGCATGACCGCGGCCGGCATCGACCTGTTCGTGGCGGCCAGCACCGATCCCGAATGCGGCCCGATGCTGGTGATCGGCCTGGGCGGCTTCCTGCTGGAGGTGGTGCGCGACGTCGTCGCCGTGCCGCTGCCGCCGCGCGCAGGCGAGGTGGCAGCGCGGCTGGCCGACAGCGCCATCGGCCGCTTCCTGGCGAGCCGTTCCGGCGACCTGTTCGGCGGCGTCGCCGCGCTCGCGCGCCTGGCCGAGACCATCGGCGACCTCTACGTGGCGGCGGCCGGGCGGCTGTCGCTGATCGAACTCAACCCCGTGCGGCTGGTGGCCGGGGCCGACCAACCCGTGATTCTCGACGCGCTGATCGCAACCGGCGCGCCCCGCTCATGACCGATACCCTCCTTGCCGAAACGCGGGGGCCGCTGCTCGTCCTCACGCTCAACAAGCCCCACAAGCTCAATGCGCTCGATGCGGGCATGCTGGCCGAGATGGCGGCGCGGGTCCGCGCCGCGGACCTGGACCGGTCCGTCGCGGCCATCGTCATCCGCGGCACCGGGCGCGCGTTTTCCACCGGCTTCGACATGACCGCGGGCGGCGCCGCGGGCGAGGCCGGCGCGCGGCTGCGCGCCAACCTGGAGAGCTTCCTGGCCGTGTGGCACGCGCGCAAGCCGGTGGTGGCGGCGGTGGACGGCTACGCGCTGGGCGCCGGCTGCATCCTCGCCAACCTGTGCGACTTCATCTTCGCGTCGGAGCGCTCGGTCTTCGGCGAGCCGGAGATCCGCTACTGGAACCCGGCGTCCGTCACCATCCTGCCGTGGGTGGTCGGCATCCGCCGCGCCAAGCAGCTGCTGTTCTACGGCAAGAACCTCGATGCCCGCACCGCGCTGGCGTGGGGCATGGTGACGGAGGTGCTGCCCGACGAAGGATTCGCCGAGGCCGTGCTCGACGCGGTGCGCCCGCTCGCCCATCTGCATCCGGACGGCGCCGCCGCGCTCAAGCGCTCGATCAACGGCGGCATGGAGATCGCCGGCTTCCTCGACGCGCTGCGCGCGGGCTGCGAGGAAATCATCCCGCTCTACGAGCCGGACTCGCGCGCCCGCGCGGCCTACCAGGCCGGGGTCGCGCAGCGCGGCTTCAAGGAATACATCCGCTATCGCGACGAATTATTAAGGAACTGAATCCGATGTCACATTTGCAGCTAGTAGGCGTATCGAAGCGCTACGGCGCGGTGCAGGCCGTGATCGATGCCGCGCTGGAAGTGCAGGACGGCGAGTTCGTCAGTCTGCTCGGCCCCAGCGGCTCCGGCAAGACTTCCACGCTGATGATGATCGCTGGTTTCGAGGAACCGAGCGAAGGCAGCATCCTGCTCGGCGGCCAGCATGTCGAGAACGTGCCCTCCAACCGGCGCGACATCGGCATGGTGTTCCAGAGCTATGCGCTGTTCCCGCACCTGAGCATTGCCGAGAACGTGGCCTTCCCGCTCAAGGTGCGGCGGCGCCCGGCCGCCGCCATCGACGCGGCCGTCAAGCGCGTGCTGGCCCTGGTCGGGCTGGCCGACAAGGCGGACCGCAAGCCCAAGCAGCTCTCCGGCGGGCAGCAGCAGCGCGTGGCGCTGGCGCGCGCGCTGGTCTACGAGCCCAAGCTGCTGCTGCTCGACGAGCCGCTCAGCGCGCTCGACAAGAACATGCGCGAGCAGATGCAGATCGAGCTGCGGCGCATCCACCAGCAGGTCGGCATCACCACGCTCTACGTGACCCACGACCAGAGCGAGGCCATGACGCTGTCCGACCGCATCGTGGTGTTCAACCACGGGCGCATCGAGCAGGTCGGCACGCCGCTGGACGTGTACGCGCATCCGGCCAGCCGCTTCGCGGCCACCTTCATCGGCGACAGCAACATCTTCGACGGCCGGCCCGGCGCGTCGCCCGGCGAGCTGCTGGCCGAGGGCGGCTTCACGGTCCGCGCGTCGCGGCCGCTGGCGGCGGACCGGTCGGGCCAGGCCTGCCTGCTGGTGCGGCCGGAGGACATCCACATCGGCCAGCCGCCCGAGGGCGCGGTGGCGAACACGCTGGTGGCGCGGGTCAGCAGCGTGCTGAACATGGGCTCGGGCCTGCTGGTGATCGCCCAGTACGGCGGGCGCGAGCTGCGCGTGCGCGCGCCGGTGTCCGCGCTGGCCTCGGCCGGCGAGGGCGCCTCGATTCCGCTGTGGTGGACCCCGGAGAGCACCTGGCCGATTCCGCCGGCGGCGACCCACTGAGACAACCGCCCGCTCGCCGGGTACAACTACGAAACCACCAAGAGGATCTCCATGCGTTCGAACCAACGCCCAGACCAGATGAAGCTGGGCGCCTTCTTCCATCCCACGGGCCATCATGTGGCCGCGTGGATGCACCCCGGCTCGCAGATCGACGCCGGCACCAACTTCCAGCATTACGTCAAGCTGGCGCAGACCGCCGAGCGCGGCAAGTTCGACCTGATGTTCCTGGCCGACAGCCTGGCCGTGCGCGATGCCTCGCGGGAAGCGCTCAGCCGCTGGCCGCAGTACGCCGTCTACTTCGAGCCGCTCACGCTGCTGTCGGCGATCGCCGCCGTGACCGAGCACCTGGGGCTGGTGGCCACCGCGTCGACCAGCTACAGCGCGCCCTACAACGTGGCCCGCGCCTATGCCTCGCTCGACCACATCAGCGGCGGCCGGGCCGGCTGGAACGTGGTCACGTCGGGCGGCGCGGCGGCGGCGGCGAACTTCGGCCGCGTGGACTACGCGCACGACGAGCGCTACGGCCGCGCCGTGGAGTTCGCCGAAGTGGTGCTCGGCCTGTGGGATAGCTGGGACGACGACGCCTTCGTGCGCGACCGCGCCAGCGGCCGCTACTTCGACCCGGACAAGGTCCACACGCTCGGCCACGAGGGCGAGTTCTTCTCGGTCAGGGGGCCGCTCAACGCCGCGCGCCCGCCGCAGGGCCATCCGGTGCTGTTCCAGGCCGGCGGCTCGCCGCCGGGGCGCGAACTGGCCGCGCGGCTGTGCGAGGCGGTGTTCACGCCGCTGCACACGCTCGATGCCGCGCAGTCGTTCTACCAGGACGTCAAGAGCCGCATGGCCAGGTTCGGGCGCACGCCGGACCAGCTCAAGATCATGCCGGGGCTCAACCCGGTGGTCGGCCGCACGACCCGGGAAGCGCAGGAAAAGCACGAGTACCTGCAATCGCTGATCCATCCCGACGTGGGCTTCGAGGTCCTGTCGAACGCGCTGGGCGGCTATGACCTGTCGGGCTGCGATCCGGACGGCCCGCTGCCGGCCGAGCTCGACACCATGCACACCGAAGGCGGGCAGACCCAGTTCAAGAACGTGCTGGGCTGGGCGCGCAACGAGAACCTGACCATCCGCCAGCTCTACGAGCGCTTCGCCGGCGCGCGCGGCCAGCGCACGGTGATCGGCACCGGCGCGCAGATCGCCGACGAGATGCAGGCCTGGTTCGAAGCCTACGGCGTCGACGGCTTCCTGATCCAGCCGCCGTACCTGCCCGACGGCCTCGACGAATTCGTCGCCGAAGTCATTCCCGTCCTGCAGGAGCGCGGCCTGTTTCGCACCGAATACGAGGGCAAGACCCTGCGCGACAACCTCGGCCTGGCGCGGCCGGCCAGCCGCTACGCGGCGCAGGCCGAAGCCTGAGCGGCGGCGCGCGGGGGCGGGGCGGCCGATGCGCGCGGCCCCGCGGCCCTGTCGTCCCGTCGTCCTGTGGTGGGCATTGACGTGCGTCAAGGACTGGTCCGCCCGCGACGCAGATTGCGAATGGTCTGATTCCTCAAGCCGCCGCGCCGCGGTACTTTCACCGGATGCGCCGCTTGCGCCGGGTTTGCCGGCGGCCGCGGCATCCCGGGAGAGTGGACAGCTTGAAGACCAGACACACCAAACCGCAACTGGCCCGCACCGGCGGGGCCTATACCCGCACCGCGCAGGCGCTCCACTGGCTGATGGCGCTGATATGGCTGGCAAGCTGGGGCATCGGCATGGTGGCCGCCCACGTGCCCGCGCTGAATCCGCAGCATGGCCTGACCGCGCTGCACAAGGCCGTCGCCACCAGCCTGCTGTTCCTGATCGTGATCCGCGTGGCATGGCGGCTCACGCATCCGGCGCCCGCCATGCCGGCCAGCATGAGCATGCCGATGCAGCGCGCGGCCCACCTCGGGCATTTCGTTCTCTATGCCGTGGCCCTGATCGCGCTGCCGCTGTCGGGCTGGTACTGGAGCTCGGTGTCGGGCCGCGCCGTGCAGTTCCTCGGCCTGCTGCCGCTGCCGCCGCTGGCGGCGCCCGACGCGGCCCGGCAGGACCTGGCCGGGACGGTCCACGTCCTGACCGCGTGGTGCTGCGGCGCGCTGGTCGCCGGGCATGTCCTGGCCGCGCTCAAACACCGCTTCATCGATAAGGATTCGGTCATGGCGGCCATGATGCCGGGGAGCAAGGGCTAGCGGCGCGGCCCGCCGCACGCGCGACCGCGCGCGCGATCCGGTCCCGCGCGGCGCGGCGCACCGGCGCGGCCCGCCGCGCCTGCTCCGGGCGGGCGCCCGGAATTCGGCATGCGCCCGGGTTGGCCGGCTTTGTGTTTGCTACACTGCCTGCCAAACATCCCGGTTGAAGCCAATGAACGCCCAAGACGTCGTCACTTTCCTGCAGACCAATCCCCAGTTCTTCGAAGACCACGCCGAGCTGCTGGCCTCCGTGCAGCTCACCAGCCCGCACAGCCACCGCGCGGTGTCGCTGCAGGAGCGCCAGATGGAAATCCTGCGCGAGAAGAACAAGGGCCTGGAGCTGAAGCTGGCGGACCTGGTGCGCCACGGCCACGACAACGACCGCACGCAGCAGCGCATGCATGCGTGGCAGTTGCGCCTGCTGGCCGAGGTGGATTCGCACGCGCTGCCGTATGCGGTGCAGGACGGCCTGCAGCAGGTGTTCGAGGTGCCCGTGGTGGCGCTCAAGCTGTGGCACGTGGCCGAAGGCTACGCGCACATGGAGGTCACGCAGGGCGTGAGCGAGGACGTGCGCCTGTTCGCCGAGGGCCTGCGCGCGCCGTACTGCGGGCCCAACAGCGGCTTCGAGGCAGCGGCCTGGCTGGAGCGCGACGACATCGCCTCGCTGGCGATGGTGACGCTGCGCGTGCCATCGCGCGAGCCGGGCACGCTCGGCGCGGCGTTCGGCCTGCTGGTGCTGGGCTCGCCCGAGGCGCGGCGCTTCCATGAAGGCATGGGCACCGCCTACCTCGCGCAGATCGGCGAGGTGGCGGGCGCCGCGCTCAACCGCCTGCGCGACTGACGCCGCCATGTCCCGCGAGCGCACCGGAGCCGCGCCGTGACGCGCAAGTCCGCGCCCGGGGCGGCCATCGCGCCGCCGGCCGCGAAGCCGGCGCCGGACCCGCTGGTGCTGCGCTATCTCGAATGGCTGGCCAGCGGGCGCAAGCTGGCGGCCCACACGCTTTCCAGCTACGGCCGCGATCTCTCCGTGCTGCAGGAATACGCGCAGCGCTTCGCGCCCGGCTGCGCGCTGCTGTCGCTGCAGAACCATCATATCCGCGGCTTTGCCGCGCGCCTGCACGGCGGCGGGCTGGCCGGCACCAGCATCGCGCGCACGCTGTCGGCGTGGCGCGGCTTCTACCTGTGGGCGGCGCGCCACGGCCTCGGCGTGCAGGCCAACCCGGTCGACGGCGTGCGCGCGCCGAGGTCGGGCCACCGGCTGCCCAAGGCGCTGTCGGTGGAGCACGCGGTGGCGCTGGTCTCGTACCAGGGCGGCGAGGGCGCGGAGGACGTGCGCGACCGCGCCGTCCATGAGCTGTTCTATTCCAGCGGCCTGCGCTTGTCCGAGCTGGTGCAGCTCGACCAGCGCTACGCCGAGGACGGCGAATACCGCTCGGCCGGCTGGATCGACATGGACGGCGCCGAGGTCACGGTGATCGGCAAGGGCTCGCGCCGGCGCACGGTGCCGGTCGGCAGCAAGGCGATGGAGGCGCTGCGCGCGTGGCTGGCGGTGCGCGCGCAGATGCTGCGCCCGGGCGCGCCGCCGGAGGACGCGCATGCGCTGTTCCTGAACCCGCGCGGGCGGCGCCTGCCGGCGCGCACGGTGCAGCTGCGCATCAAGCAGCAGGCCATCCGCGCCGGCGTGCCGGCCGACGTGCATCCGCACATGCTGCGGCATTCGTTCGCCACCCACGTGCTGCAGTCCTCTGGCGACCTGCGCGCGGTGCAGGAAATGCTGGGCCACGCCAGCGTGGCCACCACGCAGATCTACACCGCGCTCGATTTCCAGCACCTGGCCAAGGTCTACGACAAGGCGCATCCGCGCGCGGGCAGGGCACAGGCCGCGCCCGCGCCGGCCGCTTCCGCCGATCCCGACGCGGACGCGGAACCGGGCGGCGGCTGAGCGCGGCTAGGGCGCGTCGGTCTTGTCCCTGGTGCCGGCCTTGTCCGCCGTCTTGTCCGCTGCCTTGTCCGCCGCTTTGTCCGCCTTGTCTCCCCACTGCGCCAGGATGGCGCGGAACGCTTCCATCTCCGGCAGCAGCCACGCGCGGAAGGCCTTCACCTTGGGCGCCTCGAGCATGCCGGGCGAACACACGAAGTAGAGCAGCCACGGGCACGTGATGCTGACGTCGAACAGCCGCACCACGCGCCCCGACAGCAGGTCGTTGTAGGCCAGCGAGGAGCGGATCAGCGCGATGCCCTGGCCGGCGGCGGCGGCCTGCAGCAACAGCGAGGAATCCTCCAGCAGCAGGCCCTTGCGCGGCTCGGGCCAGTCCAGGCCGGCCGCGTCGAACCACGGTTTCCACGGGTCGCCTTCGCCGCGCAGCAGCGGCATGCCGGCCATGTCGCGCGGGCGCGCCGGCAGCCTGCCGCCGTTGAAGGCCGGGCTGCAGACCGGGAAGAACACGTCGTCGAGCAGCTTTTCCACGTACAGGCCGGGATAGTCGCCGCTGCCCATGCGCAGCGCGATGTCCACCTCCTCGCGCGTGAAATCGACCAGGCTGTTGGACGACAGCAGCTCCACGTCCAGCTCGGGATGCTGCTCGATGAAGCTGCCGATGCGCGGCGTGAGCCAGCGCGCCGCGAACGAGGGCATGGTGCTGATGGTGAGGCGCTTGTCGCGGTTGCCGGCCTGCAGCGCGCGGGTCGCGTCGGCGATCTCCAGCAGCGCCTCGCGCACGCGCATGGCGTAGGCGCGCCCGCCCGGCGTGAGGCTCACGCGCTTGCCGTTGCGCTCGAACAGCGGCTGCCCGAGCTCTTCCTCGAGCGCGCGGATCTGGTGGCTGACCGCGCCGTGGGTGACGAACAGCTCGGTGGCCGCGCGCGAAAAGCTCTCGTGGCGGGCCGCGGCCTCGAACGCGCGCAGCGCGGTCAGCGCCGGCAGGCGCGGCAGCTCGCGGTGCCAGCCGCGCGGCAGATCATTCTCCCAAGCTCGCTTCAACGCCATGACCGGCCTCGCCTTATGTGAGTTTCTCTAACAAGAACCGGGAAAATATATCGTTTTGGAAGGGCTTCGGCAATCACTAGAATGCAATGCATCGGTACTCCACCCCGCACCAGTTCCGCTGAAGCAGACGCTGCGCCCGACGGGCAAGCGCACGACGCGGCCGCCCATTCCGGGCCGGCGGGGACGCAGAGGCGCCGATGTCAGTGAAGGATGCCCAACATGAAAACATTGCTCACAACGACCCTGTTCACCCTGAGCCCGGGCGAAGTCACCTCGCTTTCCATCCACGTCGCCCAGCGCCTGCGCGTGGAAGAGGCCGCCGGCATCGACCTGTGGGTCACCCGCGAAGGCGACTCCGAGGACCACTGGCTGCGCTGCGGCGGCAGCATGCTGCTCGAGCGCGGCGACGAGATCGTCCTGAGCATCGATCCGCGCGCCGCCGGGCCGGTGCGCCTGGCCCTGATCGCCGAGGCCCGCCGGCCGGCCGCCAACGTGGCGCACCTGGTGGCGCGCATGGCGCGGCGCCTGGTTCGAGGGACCGAATGGACGCCCAACCAGGACCAGATCACGGCTTCCTGACCCGCGGCACCCGGGCGGGGCGGAAGACGCCCCGCCCGGCCGCGCGCGCGGCCACCTGCGGCTGGTGCACTCGCGCGACACCCGGGACGGCGGGCCGGCCTGACCTGGCCCGCGGCAAGACCCGGTGGCAAGACCCGCGGCAAGACCCGCCGCAAGACCCGGCAGCGGGAAGGGGCGGCGCCCGTGGCGGCCGCCCCTTTTTCGTATTTTCGTTAAACTGCCGGGATGCAAGCGATCCAAGTCATCGAGCAGGGCCGCCAGGACTACCAGCCCTGTTTCGACGCGATGCGCGCCTACACCGCCGCCCGCACCGCCGAAACCCCCGACCAGATCTGGCTGGTGGAGCATCCCCCGGTCTACACGCTCGGCCAGGCCGGCGACCCGGCGCACCTGCTGGCGCCCGACGAGGCGATTCCCGTGGTGCGCATCGACCGTGGCGGGCAAATCACTTATCACGGTCCGGGCCAGATCGTGGCCTACCTGCTGCTGGACCTGCGCCGGCGCCACCTGATGGTGCGCGAGCTGGTCCATGCGATCGAGCAGGCCGTGCTGGACACGCTCGCGGCGTATAATCTCGCAGCCGAACGCAAGGCCGGCGCGCCGGGCATCTACCTTTCCGAAGGTCCGCACCGGGGCGCCAAGATCGCCGCGCTCGGGCTCAAGATCCGCAACGGCTGCAGCTATCACGGCGTCAGCCTCAACGTGCAGATGGACCTCGCGCCTTTCCTGCGCATCAACCCGTGCGGCTATGCCGGCCTGGAAACGGTCGACATGGCCACCGCGGGCGCCACCTACGCGGCGGCCGATGCGGCGGGCGCGCCTCGCCTGCCCGTGAGCGCGGCCCAGCAGGCCGAGATCGCGCGGCGCCTCGCGGCGGCGCTGCGCGACGTACTGGCAGCGGCGCGCGAGCGCGCCGTGGCTGCCGGCCCCAACCCCGCCGCGGCCCTGGCCAACTAGTCACCCAGCCGAACATGCACGCACCGCGCGTGCGGAGAACACTATGAGCGACGCCCTGATCGCCTCTTCCAGCGAAGCCCCGCAACCCCAGGCGGAGCAGTACGACCCGACCCGCAAGCAGAAGTCCGCCGACAAGACCGCGCGCATCCCCATCAAGATCGTGCCGGCCGAGAAGCTCAAGAAACCCGAGTGGATCCGCGTCAAGGCGGCCACCGGCAATTCGCGCTTCTACGAGATCAAGGACGTGCTGCGCGCCAACAACCTGGTCACGGTGTGCGAAGAGGCGAGCTGCCCGAACATCGGCGAATGCTTCGGCAAGGGCACGGCCACCTTCATGATCATGGGCGACAAGTGCACGCGCCGCTGCCCGTTCTGCGACGTGGGCCACGGCCGCCCCGACCCGCTCGACGCCAACGAGCCGGGCAACCTGGCGCGCACCATCGCGCAGCTGCGCCTGAACTACGTGGTGATCACCAGCGTCGACCGCGACGACCTGCGCGACGGCGGCGCCCAGCATTTCGTCGACTGCATCACGCAGACGCGCGCGCTGTCGCCGGCCACCCGCATCGAAGTGCTGGTGCCCGACTTCCGCGGCCGCCTGGACAAGGCGCTGGACATCCTCCAGTCCGGCCCGCCCGACGTGATGAACCACAACATGGAAACCGTGCCGCGCCTGTACAAGCAGGCCCGCCCGGGCGCCGACTACGCGCACTCGCTCAAGCTGCTGCAGGAGTTCAAGCGGCGCAATCCGACCGTGGCCACCAAGAGCGGCCTGATGGTCGGCCTGGGCGAGACCGACGAGGAAATCCTCGAAGTCATGCGCGACATGCGCGCCCATGACATCGACATGCTGACCATCGGCCAGTACCTGGCGCCGTCGGGCCACCACCTGCCGGTGATGCGCTACGTGCATCCGGACACCTTCAAGATGTTCGAGGACGAGGCCTACAAGATGGGCTTCACGCACGCCGCCGTGGGCGCGATGGTGCGCAGCTCGTACCACGCCGACCAGCAGGCGCATCAGGCCGGCTTCGCCTGAGCCGGCGCCGGTTTTCTTGATGCGCGGGCAGGCAAGCCTTCGATAGCCGAAGGTCTGCTCCCCTCTCCCGCGCGCGGGAGAGGGCAGAACGCAGACAGCAAGCTGATCTCGTCAGCAGCCTGAACGGCCGGTTTCCACCGGCCGTTTTTCTTTGTCGGCGCCTTTCTCATGCGCGCCTTTGGCCCGCGTTCGGCCCCTCGCATCCCGTCGCCAGCACGCCGCCAGCACGCCGCCAGCACGCCGAACGTTGCGGGCGCGCCACGATTCCTCCCGGCGGCGCAAAAAAATTC
>NZ_AQPL01000359.1:0-4800 GCF_000395345.1 Cupriavidus sp. WS
AACGTTGCGGGCGCGCCACGATTCCTCCCGGCGGCGCAAAAAAATTCTGCTTTCCGCGACCTCCCCCCGCCCGCGCGCCCGGCCCGCCTGCCGCGCCGTTCCTGCACCGCCGTGGCTCGTAACGAGACTGCCCGGCTCGCCGCGGACGCGCGTCCGGCGCCCTCGCGGTGCGGCCTGCACCAAGGCGGGGCGGGGCTGCGCCGGTCCCTCCCGCCGTCCCGGCAGCGTCCTAGGGTCTACACCTAGCCCCATCATCTTCTCGTTTGGTTATCATGAATTCATCGATAAATTGTCGATGAAAAAAGATTATTGCAACGGACCGCTTCGCGGCCGGCGCCGCGCCTGACGAGTCCGGTGCGCGCGCCTACACTGCAAGTCAGGTCCCTTCCCGGTGCCTTTCCATGTTCCGATGTTCCGTTCACCGCCTGGCCGAGCGCGCGCTGCTGTGCAGCGTGCCGCCGCCGGCCTCGCTCGACGTACAGCGCCGTATCTGGGCCATGGCGCAGCGCGCCGCCGAATGGCGCGGCGTGGTGGATGCGGTGCCCGGCATGAACAACCTCACCGTGGTGTTCGACCACGACGCCGACCCGCTGGCGCTGGAGCGCAACCTCAAGCTCGCCTGGGCATCCGGCGAGGCGCGCGAGGCCACCGGCCGGCTGGTCGAGATCCCGGTGCGCTACGGTGGCGAATACGGCCCCGACCTGGCCGACGTGGCCGCGCACACCGGGCTGAGCGCGCAGGAAGTGGTGCGCCGCCACAGCGCCGGCGAATACGTGGTGTACTTCCTCGGCTTCCAGCCCGGCTTCGCCTACATGGGCGGGCTCGATCCCGCGCTGGCCACGCCGCGCCGGCACGAGCCGCGGCTGTCGGTGCCGGCCGGCTCGGTCGGCATCGGCGGCGAGCAGACCGGCATCTACCCGGCCGCCGCGCCCGGCGGCTGGCAGTTGATCGGGCACACGGACAGCGAGCTGTTCGTGGCCGACCGCGATCCGCCTTCCCTGTTCGCGCCCGGCGATACCGTGCGCTTCGTCGTCGAGGAGTTGCTGGCGTGATCGAAATTCTCCGTCCCGGCGCGCTGGCCTCGGTCCAGGATCTCGGCCGCCCGGGTTTCCGCCGCTTCGGCGTGGGCACCGCGGGCGCGCTCGACACCGTCGCGCTCACCATCGGCAACCGCCTGCTCGGCAACGCGACCGGCGAGGCCGCCATCGAATTCACCCTCGGCCGCGCCGCCGTGCGCTTTCACGCGGACATGCGCGTGGCGCTCACCGGCGCCGACTGCAAGTCCAACCTCGACGGCGTGCCGGTGTGGTCGTGGCACGCCTTCGACGTGCGCCGCGGCGAGACCCTGACCTTGTCGGCCGCGCAGGGCGGCACGCGCACCTACCTGTGCGTGGCCGGCGGCATCGGCGTGGCGCCGGTGATGGGCTCGCGCAGCACCGATCTCAAGGCCGGCTTCGGCGGTTTCGCCGGCCGCGCGCTGCGCGAAGGCGACCGGCTCGCGGCCGGCCGGCCCGGTGTGGCCGACGACAGCGACTGGCTCGGCGTGCAGGCGCCGGCGTGGGCGCTGCCGGTGAAGAAGCTGGGCGACGCGGTGCCGATCCGCATGCTGCCCGGCATCGAGTACGACGATTTCGAGCCGGCCGCGCGCGACGCGCTGTGGCAGTCCGAGTGGACCGTCACGCCCAACAGCAACCGCATGGGTCTGCGGCTGCAGGGCCCGGCGCTGGCGCGCGAGCCCGCGCGCGCGGCGGACCTGCTCTCGCACGGCGTGCTGCCCGGCGTGGTACAGGTGCCGCCGGCCGGCCAGCCCATCGTGCTGATGGCCGACGCGCAGACCACCGGCGGTTATCCGAAGATCGGCGTGGTGATCGGCGCCGACCTGTGGCGGCTGGCGCAGGTGCCGCTGGGCGCGCCCGTGCGCTTCGCGCGGGTGACGCTGGAGCAGGCCGCCGCCGCCCAGGCCGAGCTGGACCGTTACTTGCAACAGGTCGACCAGGCCCTGCAGTGGCAGGGCGACGGCAGCATGGTGATCGCGGCGCGGCGGCGCACGCGCACGCGGCTGGCGGTGGCGTGAGATGGTGTCCGCCCGCATCGAATGACCCGCACACGGACATGGCCGCATCGCCGGCAAGGACAGAACCAGGAGTAATGCAATGCACATCGACTTGAATGCCGACCTCGGCGAAGGCTGCGGCACCGACCGCGAGCTGCTCACGCTGATCAGCTCGGCCAACGTGGCCTGCGGCTGGCATGCCGGCGACGCCGCCACCATGCTGCAGACCGTGCGCTGGGCGCTGGCGTCCGGCGTGGCGATCGGCGCGCACCCGAGCTACCCCGACCGCGAGAACTTCGGCCGCACCGAGATGCAGCTCGCGCCCGACACCGTGTACGCCGACGTGCTCTACCAGATCGGCGCGCTGGCCGCGCTGGTGCGCGCGCAGGGCGGGCAGCTGGCCCACGTCAAGCCGCACGGCGCGCTCTACAACCAGGCCGCGAAGGACCCCGTGCTGGCCGACGCCATCGTGCGCGCGGTGCGCGATTTCGACTCCGACCTGGTCTTCTTCGGCCTGGCCGGCAGCGCGATGGTCAAGGTGGCGCGCGCGGCCGGCCTCAAGGTCAAGGAAGAAGTCTTCGCCGACCGCGGCTACAACCCCGACGGCTCGCTGGTCAGGCGCGGCACGCCGGGCGCGCTGCACGAGGACGAAGACGTGGCCCTGGGCCAGACGCTCGACATGGTGCGCGGGCAGCGCGTGCGCGCCATCGACGGCACCTGGGTACCGATTCGCGCCGAAACCGTGTGTCTGCACGGCGACGGCGCACACGCGCTTGCCTTTGCGCGCCGCATCCGCGAGCGGCTCGGCGCCGAAGGCATCGCAATCCGCGCCGGAGCCTGAAGCGCGCGCCGCGCGCTTCCGGTCCCGGCATCACCGTGCCCCGCGGGCGTCGAGCAGCATGACGCGGCGCAGGGCACTCGCCTCCATCACACGCTACTGGTGTCTCTCATGGAACAGGCAGTCAATCTCTGGCCCCTAGTCGGGGTCGGTATCATCATTCTCGGCTTCGTGCTGCGCTTCAATCCCATGATGGTGGTGGCCCTGGCCGCCATCGCCACGGGCCTTGCCGCGAGCATGCCGGTCACGCAGATCTTCACTGCGATCGGCACCGCTTTCGTCAAGACGCGCAACCTGCCGCTGATCATCCTGCTGCCGCTGGCGGTGATCGGCCTGCTCGAGCGGCACGGGCTGCGCGAGCACGCGCAGGCGTGGATCTCGCGCATCGCCTCGGCTACCGTCGGGCGCCTGCTGATCGTCTACCTCGGCGTGCGCGAGCTGACCGCCGCCGTCGGCCTGACCAGCCTCGGCGGCCATCCGCAGATGGTGCGCCCGCTGCTCGCGCCGATGGCCGAAGGCGCGGCGGAAGCGCGCTTCGGCAAGCTGCCCGAGCCGGTGCGCCAGCGCGTGCTGGCCTTCTGCGCGGCCACCGACAACGTCGGCCTGTTCTTCGGCGAGGACATCTTCGTGGCGTTCGGCGCGATCGCGCTGATGCACACCTTCCTGCTGTCGTCGAACATCGACGTGGAGCCGCTGCACATCGCCGTGTGGGGCATCCCCACCGCGGTCTGCGCGTTCCTGATCCACGCGGTGCGCCTCAAGCGCCTGGACGGCTGGCTGGCCCGCGAGATGGGCGGCCGCGCCGCCGCGCCCGGCGCAGCCGGTGTCGCAGCCAACGCCAAGGGCGGGGAGTAAGCCATCATGATCGTATCCATCGACTATCTCTACTGGCTCGCCGGCCTGGTGCTGGCCATCACCGCGCTGATGACCTTCGCCGACCGCGAGCATCCGCGCCGCCTCTCCACCGGCCTGTTCTGGGCGCTCTACGCGCTGGTCTTCCTGGTCGGCGACAAGCTGCCGCCGGCCATCGTCGGCATCGGCGCGGTGGTGATGGCGCTGATCGCCGGCTTCGGCGGCGTGGGCCACGGCAAGCACGGCACCCTGCCCGAGGGCGAGCGCCGCGCCTCGGCCAAGCGCCTGAGCAACAAGCTGTTCATCCCGGCGCTGCTGATCCCGCTGGTGACGGTGATCGGCACCGTGCTGTTCAAGGACGTGAAGCTCGCCGGCCTGCCGCTGCTCGACCCCAAGAACGTGACCTTCGTCTCGCTCGGCATCGGCTGCCTGATCGCGCTCGGCACCGCATGCTGGCTCACCCGCGACACCGTGATGCAGGGCATGCGCGAATCGCGCCGCCTGACCGAGTCGCTCGGCTGGGCGCTGGTGCTGCCGCAGATGCTGGCCATGCTGGGCCTGGTGTTCGCCGACGCCGGCGTGGGCAAGGCCGTGGCGCACCTGACCACCGCCTACATCAACATGGACTACAAGCTGGTGGCCGTGGTGGTGTACTGCGTGGGCATGGCGCTGTTTACCGTCATCATGGGCAACGGCTTCGCCGCGTTCCCGGTGATGACCGGCGGCGTGGGCGTGCCCATCCTGGTCAACATGTTCCACGGCAACCCGGCGGTGATGGCGGCCATCGGGATGTTCTCGGGATACTGCGGCACGCTGCTTACGCCGATGGCGGCCAACTTCAATATCGTGCCGGCGGCGCTGCTGGAGCTCGACGACAAGAATGCGGTGATTCGGGCGCAGGTGCCTACGGCGTTGTTGATTTTGGTGGCTAATATTGGGTTGTTGTATTTCTTGATGTGAGGTTTTTTTGAGTTTTGGCGTTGGGGTTAGAGTGGATTTTTTTGGGGGGGCTTTAACTTCAACGGCCTTAAGGGTGAGCTTCCCCGGAAATTTCGCC
>NZ_AQPL01000360.1:0-9386 GCF_000395345.1 Cupriavidus sp. WS
GGCCGGCGCCGCCCGCCGCCGCCGCGCCCGCCGCCGCTCCGGCCGGCGCGGCCGGTCAGGTCTGGGTCAACAAG
The DNA here is from genome assembly GCF_000395345.1 of Cupriavidus sp. WS. Classification (NCBI taxonomy): domain Bacteria; kingdom Pseudomonadati; phylum Pseudomonadota; class Betaproteobacteria; order Burkholderiales; family Burkholderiaceae; genus Cupriavidus; species Cupriavidus sp. WS. Next base: position 75 of record NZ_AQPL01000360.1, read on the forward strand.
AGTTCCAAGACCTATCACTGCGCCGGCTCGCGCTGGTACGGCAAGACCAAGAACGGCGCTTACATGAGCGAGTCGCAGGCCACCGCGCAAGGCTTCCACGCCGACCACGGCAAGGCATGCGGCTGACGCCGCGGGAGCCGGGGCCATGCATCTGATCTGGGTCGTCCTGATCGGCTTTCTCGCCGGGCTGGCGGCGCGCATCCTCACGCCCGGGCGCGGGCCGCGCGGCTTCATCCTGACCGCCGTGCTCGGCATCGTCGGCTCGCTTGCCGCGACCCTCCTCGGCCAGGCGCTCGGCTGGTACCGGCCGGGCCAGTCGGCGGGCTTCGTCGGCGCCGTGCTCGGCGCCGTCATCCTGCTCGCGCTCTACCACCTCGCCACCAGGCGCGACTGACGCCGCCGCGAGGCGCGCGCCTGCGCGCACCACGCATCCATGCATTCGTCGCTTCCGACGATGCGTGCGATGCCGTCATCCCCGAATCTCCATACCACGCCGCGCGGGCCGCATCGCCGTCCGCCGGGCCGATGCTTGCGCGCCGCCGCGCAAGCCTTTCGCAAGACAGCAGACAACGTGGAGACGAGATGGAACTCGATGCATCGGTAACGGCAGTGATCACGGGCGGCGCTTCGGGCCTGGGCGAGGCGACCGCGCGCGCGCTGGCCGCGCAGGGCGTGCGCGTGGCGCTGTTCGACCTCAACGCGGAAAAGGGCGAGGCGCTCGCGCGCGAGCTGGGCGGCGTGTTCTGCCAGGTCAACGTGACCTCGGAGTCCGAGGTCGAAGCCGGTTTCGCCAGGGCGCGCGCCGCGCTCGGGCAGGAGCGCATCCTGGTCAACTGCGCCGGCACCGGCAACGCCATCAAGACCGCCTCGCGCGCCAAGGAAGCGCCGGACCAGATCCGGTTTTTTCCGTCCGATGCGTTCGAGCGCATCATCCAGATCAACCTGATCGGCTCGTTCCGCTGCCTGGCGCGCTCGGCCGCCGGCATGCTCACGCTCGACGCGCGCGACGGCGACCGCGGCGTCATCATCAACACCGCCTCGGTGGCGGCGCAGGACGGCCAGATGGGGCAGGCCGCGTATTCCGCGTCGAAGGCCGGCGTGGTCGGCATGACGCTGCCCATCGCGCGCGACCTGGCCGGCGAAGGCATCCGCGTCAACACCATCCTGCCCGGCATCTTCAACACGCCGCTGCTGCAAGGCGCGCAGGAGCACGTCAAGGCCGCGCTGGCCGCCTCGGTGCCGTTCCCCAAGCGGCTCGGCCAGCCCGCGGAATTCGCCTCGCTGGCGCTGGAGATGTGCCGCAACAGCTATTTCAACGGCGAGTCGGTCCGGCTCGACGGCGCCATCCGCATGGCGCCGCGCTGAGCGGCCGCGCGCCACGAGAAAAAAACCGGAAGCGCGCGCCGCTGGCGGCAACGGCGCGCGCGCCCGGCAAGACCGGGAGAAGGAGACGCCGATGGACTTCAGTCATCTGAGCACCCTGCCGCACGCCGTGCGCCATTTCGCGCGGCGGCGGCCGGACGCGGTGGCCTATGCGTTCGAAGGCCGGCTGACCACCTACGCCGAGTTCGAGCGCCACACCGACAGCGTGGCGCAGGCGCTGGCCGCGGCCGGCGTCGTCCCGGGCGAGCGCATCGGCTACGTCGGCAAGAACAGCGACCATTACTTCGAGCTGCTGCTCGGCGCGGCCAAGGCCGGCGCGGTGATGGCGCCGGCAAGCTGGCGCCTGGCGCCGCCCGAGGTGGAATACATCGTCGGCCACGCCGATGCCGTGCTGCTGTTCGTGGGGCCGGAGTCGGCGCCGATGATGCGCCAACTGCTGCCGTCGCTGCCGCTGGTGCGCGGCGTGATCGCGATGGAAGGCGGCGAGCCCGGCTGGCCGGCCTACCCGGACTGGCGCGACGCGCACGCGCCCGTGCCGGTGGCGCACCGGCCCGCCGCGCACGACGTGGTGCTGCAGCTCTATACCTCGGGCACCACGGGCCGCCCCAAGGGCGCCATGCTGACCCACCGCAACCTCACCTACGGCACCGAGGCCAGCGAGCGCGCCGGCCTCGCGTGGTCATGCTGGACCGACGACGACGTCTCGCTGGTGGCGATGCCGGTGGCGCACATCGGCGGCTCCGGCTGGGGCCTGCGCAACCTGCTCGCGGGCGCGCGCGGCGTGGTGGCGCGCGAGTTCGATCCCGCCGCGGTGCTCGATTTCTTCGAGCGCGAGCGCATCAGCAAGCTGTTCCTGGTGCCCGCCGCGATGCAGTTCGTGCTGCGCGACCCGCGCGCGCGCAGCGTCGACTACACGCGCCTCAAGACGCTGCTGTACGGTGCCGCGCCGATCCCCGCCGCGCTGCTGCGCGAAGGCATCGCAGTGTTCGGCTGCGGCTTCGCGCAGCAGTACGGCATGACCGAGACCACCGGCACCGTGGTGGCGCTGCCGCCCGAGGACCACACCACCGACGACGTGCCGCGCATGCGCGCCGCCGGCAAGCCGCTGCCCGGCGTGGAAGTGGCGGTGGTGGACTGGGAAGGCCGCCGCCTGCCGCCCGGCGAGGTAGGCGAGCTGATGATCCGCTCGCCGCAGAACATGGCCGGCTACTGGAAGCAGCCCGACGAGACCGCGCGCACCATCGACGCCGACGGCTGGCTGCGCACCGGCGACGCCGGTTATCTCGACGCCGACGGCTACGTCTACATCCACGACCGGGTCAAGGACATGATCATCAGCGGCGGCGAGAACGTCTACCCGGCCGAGGTGGAAAGCGCCATCTACGGCCACCCGCAGGTGGCCGACGTGGCCGTGATCGGCGTGCCCGACGAGAAATGGGGCGAGGCGGTCAAGGCCATCGTCGTGCCGCGCGCGGGCGTGGCGCCCGAGCGCGACAGCATCGTGGCGTGGGCGCGCGAGCGGCTGGCCGGCTTCAAGGTGCCCAAGAGCATCGAGTTCGTCGACGCGCTGCCGCGCAATCCGTCCGGCAAGCTGCTGCGCCGCAAGCTGCGCGAGCCCTACTGGGAAGGCTACAGCCGCCGCGTCAACTGAAGCCGGCGGCGGCGGGAGTGACGTACCGCTCCCATTTCGCGCCGCGCTGACCCGGCATCGGCGGAACACGTTACGTAACGCGTAACGCCGCGCGCGTGCCGGCCGGCCCGTGGCGCCCATGCCGGCGCCGCGCGCCGGATCTCCCCCATCCCCGCAATGCCTTGCCCGTGGCCGCGCGCCGGCCATCCCGCGCGCGCGCCGCGGCGCGCCCGCGCATGGGCCGGCCGTTGGCACACCGCTTGCAGAATCAGCTTCCGGCAGCGCCGCCGCAAATATCGGTTCAACCGGAATGGCCCGCTGCTTTCAACGGAAGCAGATGAAAGCGGAAACCATGATGAGCGGCAATGACCGGGGCGGCATGACCGCCTTGCTGATGGAAGACAACCCGCTGCTGCGGCTGGGCTTGCAGCGCACGCTCGGCAACGTCGCGGCGCTGGGCGAGGTGATCTGCGTCGAGCCGGCGGAGCTCGCGTTGCTGCCCCGGCGGCTCGACGACATCGCGCTGGTGGTGCTGGGCATGCCGCCGGATCCGGAGCGCGCGCACGCGCTGCTCAGGACCGCGCGCGCGGCGGTCTCGGCGCAGCGCCTGCTGCTGCTCGGCGACGGCGCGCTGCCGCGGCAGGCGCCGCCGCCGACGCAGGACTGGGGCATGTGCGGCTGGCTCGCGCGCACGGCCACGCCGGCCGCGGTGGAGGCGGCCGTGAGCCAGATGCTGGCGGGCGTGCCCGGGCCGCCGGCGGCCCGGCCGGAACCATCCGCCACCGCGGCGCTGCGCCCGGGCTTGCGCGAGGCGCGGCTGCGCGAGGCGCGCATGCTGCACCTCACGCCGCGGCAGTACGAAGTGCTGGTGTTGCTGTCGCGCGGCTATCCGCTCAAGACGGTGGGGCGGCTGCTCGACATCTCGGTGACCACCGTCAAGAGCCACGTGGCGCTGCTGTACCAGCGCCTGCAGGTCAGCAGCAAGGCCGAAGCGATCCACGCCGCGCGCCAGCGCGGCGCCCGCTTCCCGGCCCTGCGGGGCAGAACCGGCCAGGGCCACCGGCCGGCCCATTGAGGAGAGCAGCATGCGCAACCACATCGTCCGGGACGCCGACATCGCCGCCGCCATCGACGCCACCCTGCTGCGCCGCCGCCAGCAGTTCGACGGCCAGCCCGCCGCCTGGCACGTGCTGTGCGAAGCGGCCCATGTCGCCACGCTGGACGAGCGCGCGCGGCGCGCCTTCGTCGCGCGCGTGGCGGCCAGCCGCGGCGCCGACATCGCCCTGCGCCTGCTGATCAAGGCCGAATCGATCCGGGCGGCGGTGATCGACGCGCTGGAGGCCGGCGCCGAGGTGGAGGGCGGCCAGCCCGCCGCGCCGTTCGCCGAATGCGCCGGCTGCACCGACTGCGAAGACCGGCCGGCGCCCGCCGCCGCCACGCACCTGCCGCCGGGCACCGTGCTGCACTGAACGGCGCTGGCCGCCACTCGCGGCGGCCTGTCTTGCCGCACCGCACCACCGCGCGTTCGCCGCCGGTTTGTTCATCCCTGGCCTGCTGCTGGTTCTGCGCCGGTTCGTCGCTTCCGACGATGCCCGCGCGGCGCGCCTGTCCCGACAATGGCGCAGCCATGCCGTGCCGCGCGGTCCCGCCGCGCCGGGCCGGCCGTCACGACAGCCAGGAGGGACAAGCCATGCATCCGTACGTCCACGCGCAGCGCTCGCCGGACAAGCCGGCCGTCATCATGAGCGGCGGCGCCGTGCTCACCTACCGCGAGCTCGACGAGCGCTCCAACCAGGTGGCGCGGCTGTTCCGCGACCACGGCCTGCGGCCCGGCGACCGGGTCGCCTTCCTGCTGGAGAACCACGCGCGCCTGTTCGAGCTGTGCTGGGGCGCGCAGCGCTCCGGCCTGGTCTACGTGTGCATCAGCACCCGGCTCAACGTCGAGGACGCGGCCTACATCGTCAACGACAGCGGCGCGCGCCTGCTGGTCAGCTCGCGCGCGCAGGCCGAGGTGGCGCAGGGCGTGGCGGCGCGGGCCCCGGCGCTCGGCGCGCGCCTGATGATGGACGGCGCCGCGCCCGGCTTCGCCGCCTACGAGACCACGCTGGCGCAATATCCCGGCTGGCGCATCGACGACGAATGCGCCGGCACCGACATGCTGTACTCGTCCGGCACCACCGGCCGCCCCAAGGGCGTGTTCACGCCGCCGGCCGGCCAGCCGATCGACGCGCCGGGCTCGCTGGTGCCGGTGTGCCAGTCGCTCTACGGCTTCGGCCCCGACATGCGCTACCTCTCGCCCGCGCCGCTCTATCACGCCGCGCCGCTGCGCTACAACATGGCCGTGCAGCAGATCGGCGGCACCTCGGTGGTGATGACGCATTTCGACGCGGAGGCGTTCCTCGCGCTGGTGGCCCGGCACCGCATCACCCACACGCAGGTGGTGCCAACCATGTTCTCGCGCCTGCTCAAGCTGCCCGAGGCGGTGCGCCGCGCCCACGACGTCTCGTCGCTGCGCTTCGCCGTGCATGCCGCCGCGCCGTGCCCGGTCGCGGTCAAGGAACAGATGATCGACTGGTGGGGACCCATCATCTGGGAGTACTACGCCGGCACCGAAGGCAACGGCTCCACCGCGGTCGGCTCGCCCGACTGGATCGCCCACAAGGGCACCGTGGGCCGCGCCTCGCTCGGCGAGCTGCGCATCTGCGACGACAGCGGCGCGCTGCTGCCGCCGGGCCAGCCCGGCACCATCTACTTCGCCGGCGGGCGCCGGTTCGTCTATCACAACGACCCCGGCAAGACCGCGCAGTCGCGCCACCCGCAGCACGACGACTGGACCACGCTCGGCGACATCGGTTACGTGGACGAGGAAGGCTATCTCTACCTGACCGACCGCAAGGCCAACATGATCATCTCCGGCGGCGTCAACATCTACCCGCAGGAAGCGGAGAACCTGCTGATGACCCATCCCAAGGTGATGGACGTGGCCGTGATCGGCGTGCCCAACGAGGATTTCGGCGAGGAGGTCAAGGCGGTGGTGCAGCCGCTCGACATGCGCCTGGCCGGCCCGGCGCTGGCCGAGGAACTGATGGCTTTCTGCCGGGAGCACCTGTCGGGCATCAAGTGCCCGCGCTCGGTGGACTTCGCCCATGAACTGCCGCGCCTGCCTACCGGCAAGCTGCTCAAGCGCCTGCTGCGCGAGCGTTATTGGGCGGGGCGGGAGAACAAGCTGGTGTAGCGGTGCAAGCGGAGCCAACGGTGTTGTCCAGCGTAGCGGCCGGAAACGAAGCCGATGGTTTTTTCCGGCACGCCAGCATTCGCAGGCCCCCGCCCTCTCTCCCGCAAGCGAGAGAGAGGAGCGCGCGCGTCGGCACGCATGGGCCTTGCCCGCGTTTACGCCATAATCAGCCGTTCGATCCACGGCGCATGCGGCGCCGGCAGCCGGCAACCATAAGCCGGAGCGGATCGCGCGGCGTCCGCCTGCGCGGATGCCGCCGCCAACAGGATGACACGGCGAATGGCCACAATCGAGGAGACCAGCGCGGGGCGGCAAGGCGCGGCCCGTGCCGCCACACTGGTGGCGAAGCTGCGCCCGCCCATGCTGACGCCGTTCCAGGTGGAGCGGCGCATGATCTGCGACGCGGTGTGCGCGGCCGGCTTCGTCAAGCTGGTGCTGGTGCGCGCGCCGGCCGGCTTCGGCAAGACCACCGCCATGCTGCAGTGCCGGGCGCGGCTCGATGCCGACGGCGTGGCCACCGCGTGGCTGACGCTGGACCGCGCCGACAACGACGCCACGCGCTTTCTCGGCTCGCTCGAGGCGGCCTTCGCGCAGGTGCTGCGCAAGCGCGGCGAGGCACCGGCCGGGGCGCCGGCCGCGCCGCGCTCGCCGGGCGAGCACGCGCTGGCGCTGATCGACCGCATGGCCGCGCACGACCGGCCTTTCACGCTGTTCCTGGATGACTTCGAGGCGGTGCAGAACGCCGCCGTGGCGGGGCTGGTGTGGCAGGTGGTGGAGCACCTGCCGCCGGGCGGCCGCCTGGTGATCGGCACGCGCTGGGTGCCCGAGTCCGGCCTGGCGCGGCTGCGCGCGCGCGGCGAGCTGCTGGAGATCGAGCCCGCGCAGCTGCGCTTCACCGCCGAGGAGACCGAGGCCTTCCTGCGCGGCGCGCGCGGGCTGTCGCTGCAGCCGGCGGCGGTGTCCACGCTGCACCGGCGCACCGAGGGCTGGGCCACCGCGCTGTGGCTGGCCTCGGTGGCGCTGGAGCGGCGCGGCCAGCCGGATGCCTTCATCGCCGGCTTCTCGGGCTCCGACGCGGCCATCGCCGACTACCTGGTCGAAGACGTCTACCTGCACCTGCCCGAGGCCGTGCGCGTCTTCCTGCTGCGCACCTCCATCCTCGACCAGCTTGGCGGGCCGCTGTGCGATGCCGTGCGCGGCGCCGCCGACAGCGAGGAGATCCTGGCCTGGCTGGAGCGCGCCAACCTGTTCCTGATGCCGCTCGATGGCGAGCGGCACGGTGAGCGCCACGGCGGCGCGGACGGCGCGGCCCATGCCGGCGCGCGCTGGTATCGCTATCACAGCCTGTTCTCCAGCTTCCTGCGCGCGCAGCTCCAGCAGGCCATGCCGGCCGAGGTGCCGGCGCTGCAGATGGCCGCCTCGCGCTGGTACGAGGCGCAGGGCCGGCCCGTGCCCGCCATCGAGCACGCGCTGGCCGCCGGCGCGGTGGCGCACGCGCTGCCGCTGCTGGCCGCGAGCGTGGACGACCTGCTGGCGCAGGGCCGCATGCGCCTGCTCACGCGCTGGCTGGACGCGGTGCCGCCGGCGGAGATGGCGGCCTGGCCCAAGCTGCAGATCGCCCACGTGTGGGCGCTGTCCTTCACGCGCGGCCCGGCCGATGCCATCGCGCTGCTGCAGACCATCCCGCTGGACGGCGCCGAGGGCGACCTGCGCGCCCACGTGCGCGCGCTGCGCCATATGCTGCTCAACATGATGGACCGCTTCGAGGACGCGCGCGCGGCCAGCCGCGACGACCCGCTGCCGCTGCCGATGGGCTATCCGTTTCCGGACTCCATCCTCGCCACCTCGATGGCGCGCATGGCCGCAGTCACCGGCGACTACCGCGAGGCGAGGCGCCTGCTGGGGCTGGCGCGCCAGGTGGTGCGCCGCCCGGACAGCAACTTCAACAAGATTTTCTCCGAGTCGGTGGAGGGGCTGATTGACCTGCGCCAGGGGCGCCTGCAGCAGGCGCTGGCGCGCTTTCGCATCGCCGCCAGCACCATGCTGCCCAACCGCTACGGCCCCACCAACGGCAACGCGATGGCCTGCATCCTGCTGGCCGACGCGCTCTACGAGACCGACGAGCGCGAGCGCGCCGAGCGCCTGCTCAACGTCTACGTGCCGCTGGCGCGCGACCTGGGCCTGCCGGACCAGATCATCAGCGGCCATGTCGTGCTGGCGCGCATCGCCTGCGAGCGCGGCGACGTCGACGGCGCCCACGAATGGCTGGCCGCGCTGGAGCACCTCGGCCACCACCGCGGCCTGCCGCGCCTGGTGCAGGGCGCCATGCTCGAGCGCGCGCGCATCGCCCTGCTGCAAGGCAACGGCCACGCCGCCGGCGAGGCGATCCAGCATGCCGCCGACCCGGCGCTGTGGCGCAGCCGTCCCGGCGCCGGCACCGTCAGTTCCTTCGCCAACGACGTCGAGGACGTGGCCGTGGGCCGCCTGCGCCTGGCCGCCTTCGCCGAGCCCGCCGCGGCGACGCGCGCGGCCATCGCCGCCGAGCTGGCCGCGGCCGGGCAGGCGCAACTGATGCGGCGCGCGCTCAAGCTGCGCATCCTGCTGGCGCTGGCCTGCCAGCGCGCCGGCGAGGCCGCGCAGGCCCAGCAGGTCATGGCCGAGGCGCTGCGCTTCGGCGCGGCCGAGGGGTTCGTGCGCATCTTCGCCGACGAAGGCGCGCAGGCCCGCCGCCTGGCGGCGGAGACCGCCGCGCGCCCGGGCGGCGCGCTGCCGGCGGCCTACCTGGAGCGGCTGCTGCGCGCCTGCGGCGGCGCGCCCGAGACCGGCGCTGCCGGCCGGCCGGCGCGCGGCGACATCCTCGAGCCGCTCACGCCGAAGGAGCACAAGGTGCTGCAGCTGCTGGCCGAGGGCTTCTCCAACGTGGCGATGGCCGAGCGCCTGTTCGTCTCGGAAACCACGGTGCGCACGCACCTGCGCAACATCAGCGCCAAGCTGCGCGCCAGCAACCGCACGCAGGCGGTGGCCATCGCCCGGCAACTGGGCCTGCTGTAGCGGCTTTTTTTTT
>NZ_AQPL01000361.1:0-13750 GCF_000395345.1 Cupriavidus sp. WS
CCCCCCCGCGCCGCCCGCTCGCGTCGGTGCCCGGCGGGCCGCGCAGCACGGGGAAGGCTCGCGTACCACCGGCGTGTGGGCGGGCGGCATCCCGGCAGAAAAACAACAGACAAAACAAACAAAACAAAGAAAGGAGAAAGGGATGTCCCCAGACCTCAGCGCGGACGCGCTCGCGGGGCAGGCGCGCACGCCGTTCCTGTCCAAGGAGCGGATCGTCGCCGCCCCCGGCTTCAACCGCTGGCTGGTGCCCCCCGCGGCGCTGGCGATCCACCTCTGCATCGGCATGGCCTACGGCTTCTCGGTGTTCTGGCTGCCGCTGTCGCGCGCCATCGGCATCGCCGAGCCGCTGCGCTGCGGCGCCGACGTCGGCTTCCTGCAGGAACTGTTCGTCACCGGCTGCGACTGGAAGGTCTCCACGCTGGGCTGGATGTACACGCTGTTCTTCGTGCTGCTGGGCAGCTCCGCGGCGATCTGGGGCGGCTGGCTGGAACGCGCCGGCCCGCGCAAGGCCGGCGTGGTCAGCGCGCTGTGCTGGTGCGGCGGCATGCTGATCTCCGCGCTCGGCATCCAGATGCACCAGTTCTGGCTGATGCTGCTGGGCTCGGGCGTGATCGGCGGCATCGGCCTCGGGCTGGGCTACATCTCGCCGGTCAGCACGCTCATCAAGTGGTTCCCGGACAAGCGCGGCATGGCCACCGGCATGGCCATCATGGGCTTCGGCGGCGGCGCCATGATCGGCTCGCCGCTGGCGGCCGAGCTGATGGCGAAGTTCGCCTCGCCCACCAGCGTGGGCGTGGCGCAGACCTTCACCGTGATGGCGGTGGTCTACTTCGTGTTCATGATGGGCGGCGCGCTGGCCTACCGCGTGCCGCCCACCGGCTGGACGCCGGCCGGCTGGACCGCGCCGGCCAGCCGCGCCAACGTCATGATCACCCCGCACCACGTGCACGTGAAGCGCGTGTGGGGCATCCCGCAGTTCTGGCTGGTGTGGATGGTGCTGTGCATGAACGTGTCGGCCGGCATCGGCGTGATCGGCATGGCCAGCCCGATGCTGCAGGAAGTCTTCGGCGGCAGCCTGATCGGCGTGTCCGCGCGCTTCGGCGAGCTCGGCAAGAGCCAGCTCGCCGCCATCGCCGTGGTCGCGGCGGGCTTCACCGCGCTGCTGAGCCTGTTCAACATCGGCGGGCGCTTCGTCTGGGCCAGCCTGTCCGACAGGCTCGGCCGCAAGATGACCTACATGGTGTTCTTCGTGCTCGGCGGCCTGCTGTACGCCAGCATCCCGACGCTGGCGGCCAGCGGCCAGAAGCTGCTGTTCGTGGGCGCGGTCTGCGTCATCGTCAGCATGTACGGCGGCGGCTTCGCCACGGTGCCGGCCTACCTGGCCGACCTGTTCGGCACGCAGATGGTCGGCGCCATCCACGGCCGCCTGCTGACCGCGTGGGCCACGGCGGGCATCCTCGGCCCGGTGGTGGTCAACTACATGCGCGACTACCAGCTCGGCCTCGGCCTGCCGCGCGAGCAGGTCTACAACCAGACCATGTACATCCTGGTCGGCATGCTGGCCATCGGCCTGGTGTGCAACCTGCTGGTGCGCCCGGTGGACGCCAGGTACTTCATGACCGAGGCCGAGCTGGCCGAGGAAAAGCGCCTCGCCCACGACCGCGGCGCGGCCGGCAGCGCAACCGCGTCGGCGCGCAGCGGCGGCCAGGCTGGCGGTGTCGTGACGTGGCTGGCCTGGGCCGCGGTGTGCGTGCCGCTGGCGTGGGGCATCTACCGCACCGCGCTGAGCGTGGCGACGTTCTTCCATTGAGCGGCCGGCGCGGCGCCTCCGGCAGGGAGCGCCGCGCCGCCGTCAGATCCCCATGAACTGCGCGAACTCGGCCAGCGGCGCGCGCGCCGCGCGCAACCGGTTGGCCGGCGCTTCGGGGTCTTCGTGGCCGATGGCCATGCCGCTGAACAGCATGCGCTGTTCGGGCAGCGAGAGGAATTCGCCGATGGTCCGCGGGTACATCGCCCAGCATTCCTGCGCGCAACTGTGCAGGCCGTGCTCGCGCAGCAGCAGCATCACGGTCTGCAGGTACATGCCGAGGTCCGACCACTGCGGCGGGCCCATGCGGCGGTCCACGCTGCAGAACAGCGCCAGCGGCGCGCCGAAGAAGGTGAAGTTGCTGGCGAACTGGGTGATGCGCGCGCGCTTGTCCTCGCGCGGGATGCCGAGGCAGCGGTAGAGGTCTTCGCCGACCTGGAAGCGGCGCTCGCGGTAGGGCGAGACCAGCTCGCGCGGGTAGATGTCGTACTCGGTGCCTTCGCCGCCGGGCTGGCTGGCGATGCGCTCGCGCATGGTGGCCTTGAGCCGCGCGAGCGGCTCGCCGCCCACCACGTGGACGTGCCACGGCTGCAGGTTGCCGCCCGAGGGCGCCCGCGCGGCCTGCTCCAGCACCTCGCGGATGATGCCCGGGTCCACCGGCGTGGCAAGGAAGCCGCGCACCGATCTGCGGGTCTGGACTGCGGTACTGACGTTCACGCTGGACTCCCGTGGAATGTGGATGGCGCGCGTGGATGGCGCGCGTGGCGCGTTTCAGATGAAGGGCGGCTCGCTGCCCCAGTCGTAGAAGTCCGGCATGTCGCGCGAGACGCGCTCGGGGAAGCTGGCCGGGCGCTTTTCCAGGAAGGCGTCGACGCCTTCCTTGACGTCGGCCGACTGCCCGCGCGACTGGATCGCGCGGCTGTCGAGCTTGTGCGCTTCCATCGGGTGGCTGGCGCCGGCCATGCGCCAGATCATCTGGCGCGAGATCGCCACCGAGACCGGCGCGGCGTTGTCGGCGATCTCGCGCGCCAGCGCGCGGGCGGCCGGCAGCAGGTCCTCGGGCGCGTGCAGCGAGCGCACCAGCCCGCGCTCGAGCGCTTCCTGCGCGCCGAACACGCGGCCGGTGTAGCACCATTCCAGCGCGGTGGAGATGCCCACCACGCGCGACAGGAACCATGACGAAGCCGCTTCCGGCGTGATGCCGCGGCGCGCGAACACGAAGCCGAAGCGCGCGTCGGTCGAGGCCAGGCGGATGTCCATCGGCAACTGCATGGTCACGCCGATCCCGACCGCCGCGCCGTTGACGGCGGCGATCACCGGCTTGAGGCTGCGGAAGATGCGCAGCGTCACGCGCCCGCCGCCGTCGCGGTGCGCGCTGCCCTTGCCGGTGCCGTAGCGCTTCTCGTAGTCGAAGGTGGCGCCGCCCGAGGCCAGGTCGGCGCCGGCGCAGAAGGCGCGCCCGGAGCCGGTCACGATGACGGCGCGCACGTCGTCGTCGGCGTCGGTGGCGTCGAAGGCGGCGATCAGTTCCTCCATCATCCTGGGGGTGAAGGCGTTGAGCCGGTCGGGGCGGTGCAGGGTGATGGTGGCGACGCCTTGCTCGACGGCGTATTGCAGGGTCTCGAAGCTGGGAACGGGAGTGCTCATGGCTGGCCTTGGCTGCGCCTGGTTGTGCTGGTTGCGCGGAAGGGTTGGTGGAAGTGGCGGGTGAACTGGCTGCTGAACTGGCTGCTGACAAGGTAGTGCAGAATCATGCGTCTGCAATCGTCGCATCCGACGAGGCGGGCCGCGGCCCGGCGCCGTAGACTGGCGCCAGGTCGCCTGGCGGCATCGGCGGCGCACGCATGACGCGCCAGGCCGGACGCCGGCAACGACGGGGAAACAGGAAACGAGAAGGAAGACAGAGACATCATGAAGACGCGCATCACCGAATTGCTGGGCACCCGCTACCCGATCATCCAGGGCGGCATGCAGTGGGTAGGCTACGCCGAAATGGCCGCCGCCGTGTCGAACGCGGGCGGCCTTGGCGTGCTCACCGCGCTGACCCAGCCCACGCCGGAGGCGCTGGCCGCCGAGATCCGCCGCTGCCGCGAGCTGACCGACCAGCCGTTCGGCGTCAACCTGACGCTGCTGCCGTCGATCAACCCGCCGCCGTATGCGCGCTACCTCGACGTGGTGATCGAGAGCGGCGTCAAGGTGCTGGAGACCGCCGGCAACAACCCGAAGGAGCACATCGCGCGGGCCAAGGCGGCGGGCATCAAGGTGATCCACAAGTGCGTGGCGATTCGCCACGCGCTGTCGGCCGAGCGGCTGGGCGTGGACGCGGTGTCGATCGACGGCTTCGAGTGCGCGGGCCATCCCGGCGAGGACGACGTGCCCGGCATGGTGCTGATCCCGCTGGCGGCGCGCCGGCTCGGCATCCCGGTGATCGCCTCGGGCGGCATCGCCGACGGGCGCGGCATGGCGGCGGCGCTGGTGCTGGGCGCCGAGGGCGTGAACATGGGCACGCGCTTCTGCGCCACGCGCGAGGCGCCGATCCACCACAACATCAAGCAGGCCCTGGTGGAGGCGACCGAGCGCGATACCAACCTGATCTTCCGCACGCTGCACAACACCGCGCGCGTGCTCAAGAACGCCATCTCCGACGAGGTAGTGACGATCGAGCGCCAGCCCGGCGGCGCGCAGTTCGAGGACGTCAGGCACCTGGTGGCGGGGACGCGCGGCAAGGCGGCGCTGGCCGCCGGCGAGACCGACGGCGGCATCATCAGCGCGGGCCAGTGCGTGGGGCTGATCGACGACATCCCGAGCTGCGCCGAGCTGATCGAGCGCATGGTGGCCGAATGCCGCGAGCGGCTCGGCGTGGCGTCGCGCTATTTCGCGGCCTGAGCGGGAGCATTCATGGCAGAGGCCAACGAACCCGCCGACGACGATGCGGCAGCGGTGCCGCCCGGCTTTGTCGCATTGCGCGGCGCCAGCGGCTATCTCGAACACTTCGGCCAGATCTACGTGGACCGCGCGCGCCGCGTGGTCGCCGTGCGCATCGGGCCGCAGCACCTGAACCCGCTCGGCATCCCGCACGGCGGCATGCTGGCGACGCTGGCCGACACCGCCATCGGCATGATGATGATGCTCGAGGCCGGGCGCCAGCATCCGGCGGTGACGGCCAGCCTCAGCCTCGACTATTTCGACGCCGCGCGCGTGGGCGACTGGGTGGAGGCGCACGTGACCTTCGACAAGATGGGCTCGCGGCTGCGCTTCGGCAGTTGCCGCCTGCTGGCGGGCGAGCGCTGCCTGCTGCGCGCCACGGCGATCTTTTCGGTGCTGCCGCCGCGCGCCTGACTCCGCGTTCGCGGCACGATCGTCGCGTGATCGCCGCGCAATCGTCGCTTCCGACGACGCCACGCTCCTGCCTCCCGCGCCAGAATCCGCCTCAGGATAAACAGGGTTTGCCTGTAACGACAAGAGGAGAGCACATGGCAGAGGCATACATCGTGGCGGCCGCGCGCACCGCGGGCGGGCGCAAGGGCGGCAGGCTGGCGGGCTGGCATCCGGCGGACCTCGCCGCGCAGGTGCTGGACGCGCTGGTCGCGCGCAGCGGCGCCGATCCCGCGCTGGTCGACGACGTCATCATGGGCTGCGTCGGCCAGGCCGGCGAGCAGTCCGGCAACGTGGCGCGCAACGCCGTGCTGGCCTCGCGCCTGCCCGAGAGCGTGCCCGGCACCTCGGTGGACCGCCAGTGCGGCTCCTCGCAGCAGGCGCTGCACTTCGCCGCGCAGGCGGTGATGTCCGGCGCGATGGACATCGTCATCGCGGCCGGCGTGGAAAGCATGACGCGCGTGCCGATGGGCCTGCCCGGCTCGCTGGCGGCCAAGAACGGTTTCGGCACCTCGATGAGCCCGGCCATGCAGGAGCGCTATCCCGGCGTGAAGTTCAGCCAGTTCACCGGCGCCGAGATGATGTCGCGCAAGTACGGCCTCACGCGCGGCGACCTCGACCGCTACGCGCTGGCAAGCCACCGCCGCGCCATCGCCGCGACCCAGGCCGGCCGCTTCAGCCAGGAGATCGTGCCGGTCGCCGTGCGCGCCGCCGACGGCAGTGCCAGCGGCGAGCTGCACACGGTGGACGAAGGCATCCGCTTCGAGGCCAGCCTGGAATCGATCGGCAGCGTCAAGCTGATCGAAGAAGGCGGCACCGTCACCGCCGCCAGCGCCAGCCAGATCTGCGACGGCGCCGCCGGCCTGATGGTGGTCAACGACGCCGGCCTGAAGAAGCTCGGCGCCAGGCCGCTCGCGCGCATCCACCACATGTCGGTGCTGGGGCACGATCCCGTCATCATGCTCGAAGCGCCGCTGCCCGCCACGCTGCGCGCGCTGGAGAAGGCCGGCATGAAGATCGGCGACATCGACCTGTTCGAGATCAACGAGGCGTTCGCGCCGGTGCCGCTGGCCTGGCTGCAGGCCACCGGCGCCGATCCGGCGCGCATGAACGTGCACGGCGGCGCGATCGCGCTGGGCCATCCGCTCGGCGGCTCGGGCGCGAAGCTGATGACCACGCTGGTGCATGCGCTGCACGCGCATGGCAAGCGCTATGGCCTGCAGACCATGTGCGAGGGCGGTGGCATGGCCAACGTGACCATCGTCGAGCGGTTGTAGGAGACGCGGCATGGCACGGTGCCCGCGCGGCGCCGTGCGCCGCTACGCGAACGTGATCGCCTGCCGCCGGTCCGCGCGCTCCAGGTGCGGCAGGCTGTTGAAGCTCAGCAGCCGCTGCGTGCCGCGCCCGGCGATGATCTCGCAGAAGGCGGTGTTGCGGAACTGCAGGTTCAGCTCGATGGCGGTCTGCGCCGGCGCGCCGAGCAGGTCCGCCACGGCGCGCCCGATGGCGCCGCCCGAACTCACCACCAGCAGCGCGTCCTCGCGCGTGGCGCCTTCGGTGGCGTGCGCGAGGCCCGCGCGGATGCGCCCGCCGAAATCGCGCCACGACTCGGGCATGCCGGCGAGCTGGTCCAGCGTCCAGGCCTGGTAGGCCGCGCGGAAGGTGCGCCAGTAATCGTTGTAGTCCTCATTCTGGTGGGCGCGGTGGTCGCGTCCGGCGGTATGGCTGCGGTAGAGCGCCTCGCCGTCGTATTCGTTGAGGCCGGGGTGGGTTTCCACGCACGCCCTGGGCGCTTCCTCCGCTACCGTGGCCAGCGCTTCGGCGGGTGCCCGCGGCGCGGTGCCGGGCGGCACGCCGGGCGTGCCCATGCCGGCCAGGATTTCCAGCGCGGTGTCCTGCTGGCGCACCAGCGAGCCGGCGATCACGCGCGTGAAGGCGACGCCGCGGTCGCGGAAATACTCGCCGAGCCAGCGCGCCTGCTGGCGGCCGGTGGCGGAGAGGCAGTCGTAGTTGGCGGCGCCGAAGGACGCCTGGCCGTGCCGTACCAGGAAAAGCGTTGCCATGAGATGCGGTGAGTGATGCGGCGAGGCGCAGGTGGGGCGGGAATGGGCACGCGGCGCGCCGGGCGCCGCATGGGTTGCAGCCATTGTATGGACGGAGCCGGCGGCGGCCAAGGCATGCCGCACCGGATTCATAGCGGTCATTTCCGCGCTGCATGCCGCGGCGGCCGCGCCACCGCGCCGGTCAGGCCGGCTGCGCCAGGTAGGCGGCCACCATGCGCGTCATCTCGCCGGGCAGCCGTTCGTCGTCCAGCGACAGCGGGCCGGACTCGTTGAGGATGGCGTTGACCACGATGCTGAACACGGACTGCATGGCGAAACGCACGCGCAGCTCGGCCTGCGCCGGCGGCAGCGGCAGGCGCGGCACCAGCAGCGCCACCATGCGCTCGACCACCGCCTCGCCGCTTTCGCGGTGCGGCAGCCATTCCTCGGGGCGGATCGAGGCGTGCTTGAGCGACGCCCTGATCACGCCGCGGTTGGCGTGGCAGCCCAGCACCACGAAGCGCATCGCCTTTTCCAGCAGCACGTCGGTCGGCACGTCGTCCCAGCGCTCCACGCGCAGATAGCGCGAGATGGACTCGCCGGTCTCCTGCATCACCAGCGTGCGCAGTGACTCGAAGAACGCTTGCTTGTCGCGGAAGCGCCCGTAGAAAGCCCCGACCGACACTTCGCACGCCGAGGCGATCTGCGCCACCGACACGGCGGAGAAGTCGCGCTGCGCGAGCAGTTCGCGGCCGGCTTCGAGCAGGGCCTGCTCGGTCTCGCGGGCGCGGCGCTGGCGCGGCGGATGGAGGATCGAAGGGGTCGCCACGGTGGGGAACGCGGAGGTCCCCTTGGTGGGCTTGCCGGCGGGCGCGGCAGAAGATGACGCGGGCATGATGTCTCCGTTTTCGAATTTGTATTCGGTTTCGTGAACCATATGGGCACCACGGTGTTTCGTCAAGCGTGGAACCGCGCGCGGCAGTTGCTGCCGGTGACGCGTCCGGCCCGCCGCCCGATATCCCCGGGATCGACCCGTTCGTCGCCGGCGCGGCCATTGCCCCGCGCGCCGGGAACCTCCCGCCAGTCCTTGTTGTATCCGGCATACGATTGCGGCGCGGGGCCGCCCACGGTGCTGCGCCGCGCACTTGCCGCCGATGGCCGGCCTCCCGCGCCATAGCTCGCGATACGGGCGGCGGGGCAGGCGGCGGGCGCGGGGCGGACGCGCCCGCCGGCCAGGCATCGGTGCACGTGCCGCTGTTCAAGGCGGGGCAATTGCCCTATCGTGACGTCCTTCCCCCGCCGAACCGGCGCGGGTTGCGCCGCCGGGCCGCATGCCAAGCGGTCTTGCATGTTGTGGTCATCCCGTTGCTGCCCCGTTCCGCCTCCGTTGCCTCCATGTTCCGCTCTCTCTCAAGCGTGGCCCGTCGCCTGTGGCCGCTGGTACACGGTTTTCCCGCGCTGCGGCTGGCGCTGGCGCTGGCGGTGATGCTGGCGGCCGCGCCGCGGCCCGCGCAGGCGGCCGCGGAGCAAGGCACGCAGCCAGACGCGCGGCACGGCGCCGCGGCCAAGCGCCCGCGCGTGTGCCTGGTGCTGTCCGGCGGCGGCGCGCGCGGCTACGCGCATATCGGCGCGATCAAGGCGCTCGAGCAGATGCACGTGCCGATCGACTGCCTGGCCGCGACCAGCATGGGCGCGGTGGTGGGCGGGCTGTACGCCAGCGGGCTGCCGGCCGGCGAGCTGGAGGCGCGCCTGTCGCACATCAACCTGAGCGACATCGCCTTCGACCGCAACGAGCGCGCCGAGCTGCCGCAGGCGCAGCGCGAGGACGACCTGCAATACCCGATCGGCATCTCGGCCGGCTACGGCGGCGGCAAGCTCAAGCTGCCCACCGGACTGGTGCAGGGCAACCGCCTGCTGGCGCTGCTGCAGAACTGGACCGCGCAGTTGCCGGCCGACGCTTCGTTCGACAAGCTGCCGACGCCGTTCCGCACCATCGCCACCGACCTCGGCACCGGCAAGCCGGTGATCCTGGACCACGGCTCGCTGCCGCGCGCGATCCGCGCCAGCGTGGCGGTGCCGGGCCTGTTCGCGCCGATCGACGTGGGCGGGCGCGTGCTGGTCGACGGCGGGCTGGTCAGCAACCTGCCGGTGCAACTGGCGCGCGACATGGGCGCGGACGTGATCATCGCGGTCAACGTGGGCTCGCCGCTGGACGATCCCGCCACGCTGGATTCGCCGGCGGCGGTGACGCAGCAGATGGTCACCATCCTGATGAACCAGAACGTGGACGCGCAGAAGGCGCGGCTCAAGCCCGGCGACGTGCTGATCGAGCCGCAACTGGGCGACCTGTCGTTCACGGATTTCTCGCGCGCCAGCGACGGCATCCAGGGCGGCGCGGCGGCGGTGCGCGCGGCGGCGCCCGCGCTGGCGGCGCTGGCGTTGCCCGACGGCGCCTGGCAGACCTACCTGGCGGCGCGCCAGGGCAGCCGCACGGTGGCCGGGCCGGCGCGCATCGACGCCATCCAGATCGACTCGAAGGGCCGCATCCCGGCCAGCTTCGTGCGCAAGTACCTGGGCGTGAAGGAGGGCGACACCTACGACGCGGTGGCGCTCAACCGCGAGATGGCGCAGTTGTCCACCTCGGGCGATTTCGAGAGCGTGACGCAGGAGCTGGTCAGCGAGAACGGCGCCAACGTGCTGAAGGTGCAGGCGCAGCAGAAATCGTGGGGGCCGCAGTTCCTGCTGTTCGGCTTCGGCGTGTCCAACACCTTCAACGGGCAGGGCGGCTTCAACCTGAACCTGGGGCACCGCTATCCGTGGATCACGCCGGGCGGGCTGGAGTGGCGCAACGACATCGTGCTCGGCAGCAACCAGGCCCGGCTGCACACCGAGCTGCGCCAGCCGGTGTTCGACCGGCTCGGCTTCTACGTGGCACCCTACGCGGAGTACGGCCGCAAGCGCGTGGACCTCTACGGCGACAGCGCGCCCAACCGCAACACCACGCCGCTCACCGCCTACCAGATCGACACCGCGGTGGCGGGGCTGGACCTGGGCGTGCCGCTGGGCCGGCTGGGCGAGTTCCGCACCGGCATCAACTACCAGCAGGTCAACTACTCGGCGGCCTACAACCTGCCGGTGGGCAGCGGGCGGCTGTTCCCGCACGGGCGCGTGCGCCAGCCCACGGTGCGCTCGCAGCTCACCATCGACCAGCTCGACGACCCGCTGTTCCCGCGCACCGGCTATTACCTGCTGGCCACCAACGAGCTGGCCTTCGGCGGCGCCGACAACCGCTTCAACGATGCCCACGCCAAGGCGCTGTGGGCCACCAGCTACGGCCGCCACACGCTGAACCTGGCCGCCGAGGCGGCCACCACCTACGGCGACCACCGCAGCGACAACAGCGTCAGCGGCGGGCTGGGCTTCACGCTGGGCGGCTTCCAGCATCTTTCGGCCTACGCGCAGGACCAGTTCTCCGGCAACTACCTGCTGTACGGCCGCGTGACCTATCTGAACGACCTGCGCGAGTTCATCCTGCCGGGGCTGCGCAGCACGGTGGTGGGCGCGAGCCTGGAGGCCGGCGACGTGTGGCTGCGGCGCAGGAATTTCGGCAACGGGCCGTACAAGTCCAGCGCCAGCCTGTTCATCGGCGGCAACAGCGCGATCGGTCCCCTGTACTTCGGTTTCGCCGCGGCGCCGCAGGGGGTGTGGAACCTGTACCTGCAACTGGGCCGGGTGTTCTAGGCGCGCGGGCCGGCCCGCGCGCCGCGCCGCTCACTGCGCGGCGGCCGGGGCGTCGGCGGCGATCGCGCCGGCGGGGCGGAACGTGACCGCCGCGATGCGGCCGTTGCGCAGGCGCAGGGTCTGCGTGCCGCGGCTGTGGCGCGGCACGCCTTCCATCACCGAGCTGGCCTCCAGGTCGATCTCGACGCTGGCGCCGTCGATGCGCGGCGGCGCGCCGACGGCGACGCGCACGGTCTTGCCCGCGAGCGCGTCGAGCCGGGCGAACATGGCGATCACCGCGTCGCGGTCGTCGTAGCTGCCCGCCAGCGGCGGCTCGCCGTGGTGGCGCCAGCGCACGCCGGGCTCGAGCAGCGGGAAGATCGCCTCGAAGTGGCCGCTGGTGAGCGCCTGCAGGTATTCGCCGACCACCGCGGCGACGGCTTCCCCGCTCATCGGCACTTCCACGGTGGCGCGCGCGCGGCGGCGCGCGCGCTCGGGATCGAAGCCGAGGAAGGCCAGCACGCTGGCAACCACCTCTTCGCGGTCGTTGTCGACGCAGATCATGTGGTAGCTGTTCTCCACCACTACCTTGCGCACGTCCGGCACGGTGGCTTCGAGGAAGTCGGCCGAGCGCACGCTGGTGAGCTCGTCCTCGCGCGCGTGCACCACCAGCGTGGGGCAGGCGATGCGGCCGGCGCCGCGCAGCACCCAGCCGCGCAGCCGGTCCACCTGGTGGATGCAGGACAGCGGCACCCAGCGGTAGTGGAAGTTGTCGCCGCGCTCGAACTTGGCCTTGACGATGGCGCGCACCAGGTCGTTCTTGATGCCGAACGGCTCGTCCTCGTCCACGCGCATGCGCGCGGGCAGCATGGGGATGCGGTAGACCACGTGGCGCAGCGCGCGGTACCACGGCGTGGACCAGCCGTCGATGTAGACCGGCGCGGCCAGCATCACCAGGCGGCCCTTGCGGTGCTGGCGGCGCTCGCACACGGCCAGCGCCAGCAGCGCGCCCATGCACATGCCCAGCACGTGGAAGGTCTCGTATTGCGGCGCCAGCTCGTCGTAGGCCTGCGCGACCGCGTCGAGCCATTGCTCGGCACGCACCGGCACCAGGTCCTCGGGGCTGCCGGCGTGGCCGGGCAGCGTCACGGCGTGGGTCTCCACCCCGGCGCGCCGCAGGGCCTTGTGCATCGGGCCGAGGTCGAACTGGGTGCCGCCCAGGCCGTGGATGAGCAGCGCGCCGGTGCCGCCGCCCGCGGGTGCCGTCATGCTGCGTCGCGCTCCTCGAGCACGTCGGCGGGCTGCAGGCGCCACGCGCCGGCGATCACCGCGACCGACTCGTCGCCGTCGAGCAGCGGGCCGCTCATGTCCAGCACCAGGGTGCTGCCGCCGGCCGGCAGCATCAGCTTGAACAGCATGTCGGTGCGCTGCTCGCCGTCGCTTTCGCGCAGCCAGCGCCCGCGCACCTGCGCGCGGTCGTCGTCGTGCACGTGGGCCAGCACGTCGTCGAGGTTGCGGAAGGCGTCCTCGCGCACGCCCAGCAGGCCGGCGAGGTCGCCGCTCCAGCGCAGCGTGCCGCTGCGCGGGTCGAGGCAGTAGACCAGCTGCGCGCTGGCGGCCAGCGCCAGCTTGACGTCGTTCTGGCTGCGCGCCGATTGCGCCAGCAGCTGCTCGCGGCTGGTGCGCAGCGTGCTGATCAGCAGCGTGAGCAGCGCGGCCACGGCCAGGTAGAGCTGCGCCTCCAGCAGCGAGCGGCCGTGGTTGAGCGAGCGCTCGGCGAACGGGCCGTCGCCCTGGCTGGTGTTGTAGAGCACGAACAGCGCCAGGATGGCCACCGCCACCGAGCCGCCCCGGCCGCCCCACAGCAGCGTCACCACGGCGGCGAGGAACAGCGGGATATAGGTCAGCGCGAAGGCCACGCCGCTTTGGACCGGCAGCAGGATGCGGTGGTCGAAGATGAAGAAGGCGGTCAGCGCCAGCGCCGCGAAGGCGCCCAGGCCGGAGAGGAAGTCGGCGCGGCTCATGCCGCCCGAGCGCGCGGCGCGGAAGCGCGACCAGCCCGCCAGCACCGGCAGCACGATCAGCACGCCGACCAGGTCGGCCGCGGCCCACACGCGCCAGGTGCGCCAGAACGGCACGTCCTGCAGCAGCAGGAACCACGCCGCGCCCACCGCCGCGCTGGCCGCGCTGCTGGCCACGCCGGCGATCAGCAGCGCGCGCACGAACACCAGCCCCTCGAGCGAGAACTGCGCGCGCCGCACCAGCGCCACGCCGAGCGCGGCAAAGCCGATCTCGTCGAGCGAGAACAGAACCAGGCGCAGCGTGTCGCGCCCCTCGACCCAGCCCAGCAGCAGTTGCGCGGCGAAGAAGGCCAGCCCGACCGGCAGCCAGCGCGGCATCGGCCGCAGCATGAACGCGGCCGTGGTCACGCCGGCCGGCAGCCAGATGTAGCCGGTGGCGTAGAACGGCCCGTTGAGCTGGTGCGAGACGTAGCCCGAGCAGAAATAGAGTGCCGCCCACAGGAACAGGATGACGGCGCGGTTGCTTGCATTCACGTTGGCTTTCCTTGGCTTTGGCCCGGGCACCGATGGGGGGATGCCGACAGGGGAGCGGGGCCGGCCGGACTGGCGGCGCCGTGCCCTGCACGGCGGCCTGCCGCTACCTGAACGCGCCAGGCGCGCGGATGGCTGACGCGCCCGCGCATCCGCCGGGCGGTTCGTCGGGCCGGAATGCACTGGCGGGATCGGCGGATTGTCATAAAATCGTCACATTAGCGGGCGGGCGCTGCCCGGGAGGGGCGGCGCCC
>NZ_AQPL01000362.1:0-3581 GCF_000395345.1 Cupriavidus sp. WS
CCCGGGAGGGGCGGCGCCCGCCGCGCTTTTCCGCGCCGTTACGGCGCAGGCACAGGCTGACAGACCGAGGCCGAAATATAAACGAGGAGAAACGACAAAATGGCAAAATTCGCGGCAAAACCACGATTCCTGTCCCATAGGCTGGCGCTGCCTGTTCTACTGCCTGTCCTGCTGGCTGGCGCGCTGGCCGCGGCGCCGGCCGCGGCCGCGTGGCCGGACAAGCCGATCCGGCTGGTGGTGGGCTTCCCGCCCGGCGGGCCGGTCGACACCCATGCCCGCATCCTGGCCGAGAAGCTCCAGCCCATCCTGGGCCAGTCGGTGGTGCTGGACTACAAGGCCGGCGCGGCCGGCAACCTCGGCTCGGACGCCGTGGCCAAGGCGGCGCCGGACGGCTACACGCTGCTGCTGGCCAATACCGGCCAGATGGCCATCAACGGCTCGCTCTACCCGAAGCTGCCCTACGCCATGCCGCGCGACTTCGCCCCGGTGGCGCGCACCGCGCTGATCCCGCTGGTGATGGTGGTCAACAACAACGTGCCGGCGCGCAACCTGAAGGAGTTCATCGCCTACGCGCGCGCCAACCCGGGCAAGCTCAACTTCGCCTCGGGCGGCAACGGCGGCATCTCGCACCTGATGCCGGAGATGTTCAAGCAGGCCTCCGGCACCTTCATCGTCCATATCCCGTACAAGGGCAGCGCGCCGGCGCTGACCGACGTGATGGGCGGCCAGGCGCAGATGATGGCCGACTCGATCCCGCTGTTCACGCCGTACATCAAGGCCGGCAAGGTGCGCGCGCTGGCGGTGACGTCGCGGCAGCGCTCGCCCGCGCTGCCGGACGTGCCGACGATGGACGAGGCCGGCCTGAAGAACTTCGAGGTGGTCGGCTTCTACGGCATGCTGGCGCCGGCCGGCACGCCGAAGGAGGTGGTGGCGAAGATTTCCGGCGCGCTGCAGACCGTGCTGGCCGATGCCGACACCCGCGCCAAGCTCGAGCAGCAGGGCGCGGAGCCGGCCTGGCAGGGGCCGGAAGCCTTCGGCCAGACCATCACCGCCGAGCAGAAGCGCTGGGGGCAGGCGGTCAAGGCCTCGGGCGCGAAGATCGACTGAGCCGCGTCACCACGCGGCGGCCGCGCTGCCGAGCGCGCCGGCCGGGCGCGCCCAGTGCACCGGGGCGCCCGCCACCGTCACCGGCGGCCGGACGCGCCGCGCCGGGCCCCAGGAGGTGGCTTCCACCTGCCCGGCCATGTCGGCCTCGCTTTCCGGGGCCAGCGGCGCGGTGTCGCGCGCCAGCCCGGCGTTCGACAGCAGCAGTTGGGCAGTGCGCGCCAGCGAGGCGCGCACCTGGCAGCCGGCGCCCGTGGCCAGCCGCCGCGACAGCCCGCGCACGGCCGCGGTGGCCAGCAGGTAGCCGGTGGCATGGTCGATGGCCTGCACCGGCAGCGGGCCCGGGCGGTCCAGGCCGCGCTGGCGCATGCCGGCCTCGGCGATGCCGCTGCTCATCTGTACCAGGCTGTCGAAGCCGCGCCGGTGCTGCCACGGGCCGCTCCAGCCGTAGGCGTCCAGCGAGATGTCGACCAGTCCAGGGTTGAGCTCGCGCCGCCGCCGCGCGTCGAGCCCCAGGCGGGCCAGCGCGTCGGCGCGGTAGCCGTGCACCATCACGTCGGCCTGGCGCAGCAGGCCTTCCAGGATTTGCAGGTCTTCGCCGCGCTTGAGGTCAAGGCGCGCGCAGCGCTTGCCGAGCACCACCTCGGGCACGGTGTTGGGTTCCTCCCAGCCGGGCGGGTCGATGCGCAGCACGTCGGCGCCGAAGCCGGCCAGGAAACGCGTGGCGACCGGGCCGGCCAGGATGCGGGTCAGGTCCAGCACGCGGATGCCCTGCAGCGGGCGCTCGCGCGTGAACGCATGTTGGCGCGCGGCGCCGGCGTCGAAGTCGGTCCAGTGCAGCAGCGGCTCTTGGCTAATCGCCAGCCCCTGCGGGTGCGTGGCCCAGTCCGCGGCGGAACGCATGGCCGCGGCGCAGCCGCCGTTGCCGACCACCGCCGCTTCGAGCGCGCTCGCTTCCCAGCCGGCCACGGCCTTCGCCACCGCCGCCTTGTCGGCGGGCACGCCGAGCACGCCCAGCGCCGCCGCGCGGTGGTGCGGCGCGTTGGTGTGCAGGCGGATCCAGCCGTCCGCGGCACGGTAGTCGCCGGCCACGGTATCCCATTGCGGCGGCACTTCCCAGCCTTGCGGGCGCAGCGAGGTGCCGAACCACAGCGAAGCCAGGCGCTGGTCGACGCCGGCCCGCGGCGCCTGCCCGCTGGCCGCGTGGATCAGTTCGGCCACCGCGAGGCTGGCGGCGCCGGCGGTGGCGGCGGCCAGTTCGGTGACCGGGAAGACCGAGGGCAGGCTGCCGCCGCCGCTCCAGTCCAGCCGCTCCAGCCAGGCGGGGTCGCCGTGCACGCCGGCCCAGGTCTCGCGCAGGATGGCGGCGGCGGCCGGGCCGGGGGCAAGGTTGGAAGAGGTGGAAGAAAGCGCGGCGGAAGTTGCTGCGGCGGGCGCGGCAGGTGCGTGTGAAGACATGACGGGAGTCACTCTGATGGATCGTTGCGGATCGTTGATCGGGCTGGCGGCCAGTGCCTTGCAGGATAGGCCGCTTGTTTTAATAGTCAATATTGATTAACTTAATCAAGTCATTGCCCATCGCCGCCCGTTCACCCCCCATTCACCCCCGTTCACGCGCCACATGTCCCGCTACCTCTCCTCGGCCGAGGCCGCCGCCCGGCTCGGCGTGTCCCGCCAGACGCTCTACGCCTACGTCAGCCGCGGCCTGCTGCACGCGCACGACGGCGAGACCCCGCGCGAAAGCCGCTACCTGGCGGCGGACGTGGAGCAACTGGCCGGCCAGCGCACGCGCGGGCGCAAGCCGCGCGAGGTGGCCAAGGCCACGCTGAGCTGGGGTTTGCCGGTGTTGGAGTCGGGCATCACGCTGATCGAGGACGGCTGCCTGTATTACCGCGGCTGCGATGCCGCGGCGCTGTCGGAGTCGGTCACGCTGGAGGCGCTGGGCGCGCTGCTGTGGCAGTGCCCGGAGCCGGCCGCCTTCGGTGCCGCCGCGCCGGCCGCGCCCGCGCATCTCGCCGCGCTGCGGGCGGCCTTCGCCGGGCACCGCAGCGAGGAAGCGCTGCTGCCGCTGTTTACCGTCGCCAGCCATGACGACGACACCGCGCAATGGCAGAAGTCGCCGGCGCGGCTGGCCGCGGGCTGCGGCGCGCTGGTGCGGCTGCTGGCGACGTGCCTGCTGGGCACCGCGCCGGCCGCCACGCCGGTGCACCGGCAATGCGCGAGCGCCTGGGGCGTGGACGAGGCCGGCGCCGACCTGATCCGCATGGCGCTGGTGCTGTGCGCGGACCACGAGCTGAATGCGTCGAGCTTCACCGCGCGCTGCGTGGCCTCGACCGGCGCCAGCCTGCGCGCGTCGGTGGTGGGCGGGCTGGCCGCGCTGACCGGCGGCCGGCACGGCGGCGCCACCGCGCGCGTGGAGGCGCTGTGGGACGAGCTGGCCGGCGCGCCGCCCGAGGCCCGGCTGCGCGAGCGGCTGG
>NZ_AQPL01000363.1:0-3549 GCF_000395345.1 Cupriavidus sp. WS
GGCCCGGCTGCGCGAGCGGCTGGCGCGCGGCGAGGACCTGCCGGGCTTCGGCCACCATCTCTATCCCGCCGGCGACGTGCGCGCGTTCGGCCTGCTCGCGCGCACGCTGGCGCATCACCCCGAATGGCAGGAGATCATCGACGTGGCCTACAGCCTGTCCGGCCAGCGGCCCTCGGTGGACTTCGCGCTGGTGGCCGTGCGCCGGCATCTGCGGCTGCCGCCCGGCGCCGCGTTCGGCATGTTCGCGCTGGGCCGCTCGGTCGGCTGGATCGCGCACGCGCTGGAGCAGCGCGCCGGCGATGCGCTGATCCGCCCGCGCGCGGCCTACGTGGGGCCGCGCCCGGAAGCCGCCAGCTAGACGGCGGTGGACCGGATGCGCCGGCCCGGCGTGCGAGGGGCGCGGGCGTTCAGGTGCCGGCCGATTTCCTGGCCAGCTCCGCGCAGCGGCCGATGGCGGCGGTGAGGCAGCAGGCATTGCCGGACCAGTCGCCGCCGATGACGAGGCCGTTCGGGCCGGCGATCAGGCG
Source organism: Cupriavidus sp. WS (assembly GCF_000395345.1). Classification (NCBI taxonomy): domain Bacteria; kingdom Pseudomonadati; phylum Pseudomonadota; class Betaproteobacteria; order Burkholderiales; family Burkholderiaceae; genus Cupriavidus; species Cupriavidus sp. WS. The sequence continues at coordinate 528 of NZ_AQPL01000363.1, forward strand.
GCGCTGGCACTGGCCGGGCCGCGGCACCGGCTCGGGCGAGGCGGGCACGCGGGCGTCGCGCGGGCCGCTCCCGGGCGGGTGCGGCGGCGGCACTTCCTCGGTCCACAGGTAGGCGGTGCCGCCGGGCACCGCCTGCACGGACTGCGGCGGGCCCCACTGTTCCTTGGCCTGCTCGATCGGCGCGGACTGCCAGGAATCCAGCATGCGCTGCATGGCCGATTGCTCGAGGCTGGCGCAGGCGCCGAGCGCGAGCGCGGCGAAAGCCGCGAGGGCCGCGAGGGCCGCGCCGGAACGCGCCGCCGGGTGGCGGGGCAAGGGTGGGGCAAGGGCGCGGCGGACGGCGGGCATGGCGGCTCCACGGGGGCAGGCGTGTCCCCCCGTTGCGCAGACTAGCGCAGCGCCGTGCCCGCCGGCAAGCGGGCGCGCGCGCGTTATGCGGGCTTGCCCACAGTCGGCGCCAGCATGGCCCGGACGGGCTCGGCCGGCGGCTCGTGCTCGCTGTCGCCGCCACCGGCCTGGCCCAGGTCGATGCCGCTGGTTTCCGGCAGCAGCAGCGCGGCGCCCATCACCAGCGCGTAGCCCACTCCCGCCACGATGGCGATGGCCAGCGGCAGCGAGGTGCGGCCGGTGCTGAGCCAGCCGACCGACAGCGGGAACAGCGAGCCGATCACGCGCCCGACGTTGTACGAGACGCCGTAGCCGGTGGCGCGGATATCGTTGGGATAGGACTCGGAGATGGTGGCGCCGATGCCGGCGAACACGCCCTGCATCAGCACGCCGAGCGGGAAGCCGAGGAACAGCATCGAGGTGTTCGAGACCGGGATCACCATGTAGACCAGCGCCATGACGAAGGCGCCCGCGGCGAAGGCCACGTAGGTGGTGCGGCGGCCCCAGCGGTCGGTGGCGTAGGCGCCGGCCACGTAGCCCACCAGCGAGCCGAAGATGGTCATGGCCAGGTAGGAGCTGGTGCCGAACACCGACAGGCCGCGCTCGGTCTTGAGGAAGGTCGGCAGCCAGGTGGCGATGGCGTAGTAGGCGCCCAGCATGCCGCCCGACAGCAGGCTGCACAGGATGGTCTTGCCCAGCAGCGGCCGGCGGCCCAGCCGCGCGAGCTGCTGCCATGCCGACGGGGCGCCGTGCGCGGCGCGCTCGGCCTGGCTCTTGACGAAGATTTCCGGCTCTTCCAGGTTGCGCCGCAGGTAGATCACCACTAGCGCGGGCAGGATGCCGAGAAAGAAGCAGACGCGCCAGGCGGTCTCGGCCGGGAACAGGCTGAAGGTGACGGCGTAGGCGATGGCCGCCGCGCCCCAGCCGAACGAATAGCTGCTGGCCGCGAAGCCGGAGTATTTGCCGCGGTGCGCCGGGTTGCGGATCATCTCCGTCACCAGCACCATGCACAGCGAGGATTCGCCGCCGAAGCCCAGGCCCTGCAGCATGCGGAAGAGCATCAGCTGCTCGGGCGAATTGGCCAGCCCGCACAGGAAGCAGGCCAGCGCGAACACCACGATGGTCCAGCGCAGCACGCGCACGCGGCCGTAGCGGTCGGCCAGGATGCCCGCGCCGATGGCGCCCACCAGCGACGACACCAGCGTCCAGGTGACGATGGCGCCGGCCGTGGACTTGCTCATGCCCCACTGCGCGAGCAGCGTCGAGATGAGGAAGGAATAGATCATGAAGTCGAACACGTCGACTGCATGGCCGAGGAACGCGCCGTAGAAACCCTTGCGCTCCATCTTGGATAGATCCTTGAACCAGTCCAGCATGCTCGCTCCTTGTCTGTGCCTGTCTTTGCTTATTGGTGGATGGGGGTCGTCAGTCTTGTCGCGCCGGAGCGCGCGGCACCGTGCCGGAATGCGCCGGCGGCGGCCGGAAGGCGAAACCCGCCGCTTCGAGCAGCCGGGCGAAACGCAGCGAGGTCAGGTCGGCGAAGCGCCCGGCCACGATCTGCACGCCTACCGGCAGGCCGCTGCTGCCCGGGCCGATCGGGGCCACTGTCGACGGCAGGCCGCACAGGCCGGAATGGCCGGCCCAGAACAACTGGCTGGTGAGCGGCAGCGCGCGGCCGTTGACCTGGAGCGTGCGCTGCCACGGCTCGCCGGCCTCGTCCAGCGCGAAGGCGGTGGTGGCGGCGGCCGGGCACAGCAGCACGTCGAAATCGTCGAAGAAACGCTGCCAGGCCTGGGCGAAGCCGGCGCGCGCCCGCTGTAGCTGCAGCCACTGGCGGTGGCGGATGCCGGCGCCGGTGAATTGCAGCGTGGCGTAGTCGTGGTCGTCCGGCGCGCTGGAGGTCACGGCGGCGGCGCGGGCCAGCGCGGCGTCGAAGGCGGCGTCGTCCATGTGGACCGAGGTGGTGGCGCGCAGCATCAGCACGTAGGTGTGCCACAGGGCGGCGGCGTCGAAATCGGGGCGCACGTTCCAGCGCACGTGGGCGCCTTGCGCCTCCAGCCAGCGGCCCAGCGTCTCGATCTGGCCGCTGACTTCGGCGTCGGCCTCGCACAGTGGATGGCTGGGCAGCACGGCGACACGGAAATCGGCCAGCGCGCGCTTGTCGCAGGGCGGCAGGCTGAGCCGGTAGGCCAGCGCCTCGCTGCCGTCGGGGCCGGCCAGCGCGTGCAGCAGCAGTTCCAGGTCGCGCGCGCTGCGCGCCAGCGGCCCGGCCACGTTGATGTCCTGCTCGCCATAGGTGCGGCCGATGCCGTGGCCGCGCAGCGGAATCAGGCCGTGGCTGCTCTTGTGCGAGAACACGCCGCAGTAGTGCGCCGGGTTGCGCAGCGAGGAGCCGATGTCCGAGCCCACGTCGAAGAAGCTCATGCCGGCGCAGACTGCGGCGGCGCTGCCGCCCGAGGAGCCGCCCGGCGTGCGGGCGGGGTCGTGCGGGTTGCGCGTGGTGCCGTAGATGGCGTTGTAGCTCTGCCAGTCGCGCAGGCCGATCGGCACGTTGGTCTTGCCCAGCAGCACGGCGCCGGCCGCGCGCAGGCGCTCGACCACGGCGGCGTCGCCGGTGGCGATGTTGCCGCGCTGG
>NZ_AQPL01000364.1:0-2450 GCF_000395345.1 Cupriavidus sp. WS
GCGCTCGACCACGGCGGCGTCGCCGGTGGCGATGTTGCCGCGCTGGGCGGGGCTGCCGCAGGTGGTCGGCCAGCCGGCCACGTCGAAGGATTCCTTGACCGAGAACGGGATGCCGTCCAGCGCGCCGAGCGCGCGGCCCTCGCGGCGGCGCTGGTCGCTGGCCCGCGCCGCGGCCCGCGCGGCGGGAAAGTCCGTCAGCACGATGGCGTTGATGCCGGCATGCCAGGCCTCGTAGGCGGCCTCGCACGCGTCGACCAGGTCCTCGGCGCTGACCTGGCCGCCGGCCAGCAGCTCGGCTGCCCGCCAGGCCGGCAGGAAGCGGAGGTCCGCCGGGTCGGGGTCGATGCTCGCAATGTCTTGCCGCGTCACGCTGCACTCCGTCTTGTAGACCCGCGGATGGCTGGCGCGGGTTGGGGGCTTGGGGAGGTTATGGCGAAAATCGGTATACTATATTCACAGAAATGCGAAGTGCAAGACGAATGTGGAATGCGGCGGAACGGGCCGCGTTTTGGTGCAATGCGGGATCTGGCGGCACAAAAACGGGGTTGGATGCGCGCGTGCAGGCCATCGCATGCCCCGCGATTGGGCGCGATTTCGGCTTATTTGGTATACCGTTTGACTGTGAGGTCAGCGCGGCCAGATCGGCCGGCGCCGGCACCGCAACCGCGCGGGGCGGCCGTCGTGCGTTGCCGGGCTACTACTTATTGTTCGGGGAAGGACAGGGTTTGCTGGTCCGGGCTGGCCAGTTTGCGGCGGCGCGGGCCGGCCGCCGGCGCGGTGCCGCGGTCGGAGGAGATCCGTGCCGGCGGCGCGGGCGGCTCCAGCGTGAATTGCCGCACGGGCTCCAGCGCGATGGCGCCGGCCAGCAGGTCCGCCAGCCTTGGCGCCAGGATCTGGTAGGTATCGAGGTCGAAGCGGGCCGGCCCGGCCAGCAGCGCGGGCGCCTCTTCGAGCGTGGACACCGAGCCGAGATAGCACCAGTTCTCCAGGACATGCCACCAGGAGCGCGCGCTGTCCTGCTCGCGCCATGCCACCGCGCCGGCAAACGGCCAGGGTTGCAGCGCGAGGCCGGCGAGCGCGGTCGCCATCCGTTCGCGATGATCCGCCAGCGCTTCCTCGCCGGTGCACGCGCCGCGGCAGCGGTGGAGCTGGCGGGCGAAGCAGGGCAGGCCGCGCCGGGCCGGTTTTTCCAGCGTCAGCGCCGCCTGGCAGAGTTCGTGGTCCTGCGCCAGTTCGGTCAGGCGCGCCTCGGCGCCGGCGCGGCTGGCGAACGCGCCATACAGATTGGGGTGGCGGGCGAAGTCGGTATCGCGGTCCGAGCGCAGCAGCGGCGCGCTCAGGCCCGGCGGCAGTTCCCAGGCGAACAGCGCGGCGTTCTGGCGCAGCATGCGGTTGTGCAGCGGCTGCATCTGCTTGATGAGCCGGGCTTCGAGCAGCAGCGCCCCGGTTTCGTCGCCGGTCTCGCGCCATTCGACGCGTCGCACCGCGCGGGCCAGGCGCATTTCCAGCGCGGCGCGGTGGTCGCCCGAAAAATGCGCGCCGATGCGCTGGCGCAGGTGGATGCTCTTCCCTATATAGAGCGGCAGGTCCTGGTCGCCGTAGAAGAGATAGACGCCGGGGGTGTCGGGCACGTCGTCCAGCGCGGTTTCCTCCAGGCCGGCGGGCAGGCTCGCGCGCTTGACCAGCGAGCGCACGGCGGACTCGACCAGCGCCACGCTGTACAGGCCGTGGATCTTCTGCCAGAACTGCCACAACAGCTCGGCATCGGCCAGCGCGCGGTGGCGGCCCTTGGGTTCCAGGCCGAAGCGGGCGATCAGCGCATCGAGGCCGTGGCGCGTCACCGACGGGAACAGCGAGCGCGACAGGCGCAGCGTGCACAGCACGTCGGCGCGGAAGGTGATGCCGGCGCGGCGGAACTCGTTCTTCAGGAAGCCATAGTCGAAGCGCGCGTTGTGGGCGACGAAGAGCTTGCCCTGCAACCGCTCCGCCAGGTCTTCCGCGAGATCCTCGAAGCGCGGCTGGCCCTGCACCATGACGTCGGTGATGCCGGTGAGCTGCTGGATGAAGGGCGGAATGCCGACGCCGGGCGCGACCAGCGTATCCCACTCGACAATGCCATCCGGGCCGACCTCGACCACGCCGATCTCGGTGATGCGGTCGCGGGTGGCGTCCGCGCCCGTGGTCTCCAGGTCGACGAAGACGATGGGACGGGAGAGGGCGGCGGCCAGGGCCTGCGCATCCAGGTGCCGCGGCGTGCCGGCCGGCTGGTCTGGCGGCTCGGAGGAGGAAAGGGCTTGCATCCGGCGATTCTAATGGAAGGGGCTGCGCGGCAGCGCCCGGGCCAGCGGCCGGCACCTCGGCACTTCATCACGGCGTCACAAAGAATCTTGTGGAATTTGCAGAAAACGCTTGCCAAGGCTCGATCGCGGCCTTAATATTCGCTCCCTCGC
>NZ_AQPL01000365.1:0-24870 GCF_000395345.1 Cupriavidus sp. WS
TAGCCGATCGAGGCACCCAGCGACAATGGAGCACTCGCCGCCGCGCCAGCAACTGCACCGCCGGCCGCAGCCCCACTTCCCGTCACGCCCGCGCCCGCCCCGCCCAGCGCTTGCATCGTCGGCGCCGTCCCCGTGCCGCTCGTGTACACCGTCACCACCGCGACCACCACGACCGCGATGACCACCGCGATCACACTCGCTATGCCACCACACCCGCCTCCTCCCTTCGGTTGCGGCGGCGGCGGCGGATCCAGCATCGTCGGCGAGGCGTCCCCCACGCCCTGGCCCGCCTGGTACGGCTTGAAGGTCTGCGCCGTGTTGTGGATGTTGGTGACCTTGTTCGGAATCACCAGCGTCGTGTTCGGCTTCAGCGCTTCGTCCGCCGACAGTCCGTTGGCATCCGCCAGCACATACCACAGCGCCGCGTCGCCCCACACCGCCTGTGCCACCGAGCGCAGCGTGTCCCCGCCGCGCACCGTGTAGCTGCCCGGCGTCACCGCCGGGTAATTGCCCGTGATCGGCTGATAGTTCTCATCAAAATCCGCCGACATCACCGGCTTGAACCGCTTGTACGACTCCAGCTTGGATTCCGGCGCCGCCGTTATCCGTGCCAGTTCCTGCACGTAGTCCGCACGCTCCGATTCGTCCGTGCCCGCATTGCCGACGCGGTGGCCGTTTGCGTAGTAATACTGCCGGTAGCGATTCGACGTCGCGCTGACCACCTTGCCATCCTTTACCGTGACGCCAAGGTATTCCTGCCGGTTCAGCACCCGCCCGTCGCTGTCCGTGTCGTAGTCGAACTTGCGTCCGCCGTTGACGTCCACCGCACTCCTCAGGTGACCGTTGACGTCGTATTCGAACAGCGAACTGCTATCGGCCCAACCGGTACCCAGCTTGATCGTCTTCTGCTTTGCGCTGTCCCATTGCTCGTAGGTGTAGTTCAGCGTCTGCGTGCTGGCGCTGCCGCCCGCCACTGTCGTGCTGGTGGTAATCGACTGTACGCTCCCATCGGCGTTGTTGACGTATGTGGCATCGCTGCGGACTTCCTGGCTCTTGTCATTCAGGTGCCGCACCGCCTCGCTCGTCTGCGCGCCGTCCGCATCCCACGCGCGCGTGGTCGTCGAAGTCCACGCACCGGCCGTGTTCCACGTCTGATACACCCGCACGCGGCCCAGCGCGTCCAGCGTGCGCTCGCTCACCAGCTTTCCGTTGAGCATCACCTGCGTCAACCGGCCATTGCTGTCGTACTCGTAGCGTTCTGTGCGCTGGTCGCTCGCGTAGAACGCCGACTTGCGCTCCCCGGCCGCGTTGTAACCGAGCTCCACGCCGTCACCACTTGCCCCGCCGACGATCTTGCCGCCTTCCAGCTTGCCCATGGTCACTACGAAGCGGTTCTGCGCATCGTAGCGATACCAGTAGTTCTGCACCGAGGCTTTGCCCGCCACCGTGTCACGGTACGTTGCCACCATGCGCCGACGGTTGCCTACCGCGTCATATTCGTAATCCACCGTGTAGCGGCTCTTCTCGGGCGCGTCGCCAGGCTGGCCACTGTCCTTGATCCGCTTGATGCGATTCAGCGCGTCGTACTCGATGTAGGCATGCTGGAACACCCGGTTTCTGCCGGCGTCGTAGTAACCCTCGAAGGTGCGGTTGCCGTCTTCGTCATACTCATAGCTGGAGACAGTCTTGATGGCGAGATCCCGGACCGTCTTCGTCAGGCCGTTGGCGTAGTATTCGAAGGCGATGTTCTGCCCATTGCTGGATGTCTGCCCCGACACCAGACCCGCCCAGTTGTAGTTGTAGACGAACTTGCGGCCGCCGAGGTCGCTGTGCCAGCTTGTGCGGCCGTCGATGTCCTGCTGATCCACCAGCGTCCTGCCGTCCGCCTGGGTCGTGGTGATCTTCCAGCCGCCAACCTGCGCCCCGCCGGCGCCGAGAACGGTCTTGTCGTAGGCATAGCTATATTGCGTAGCCCGCCCGGCCGCGCTGACCTGCTTGATCACACGGCCGATTTCGTCATAGTAGGTACGCGTGCGGCCGCCCGAAGCATCCGTCGTGACAATGCGATTGCCGAGAGAATCGTACTGATACTGATCGACAAGGCGGCTGCCGTCGGCCTGCGCTGGACGTTCGACGCGAATCAGCCGATTATTGCTGTCGTAACGATAGTCTGTGCGACGACCCAGTTCATCGATCTCCGCGACACGATTGCCGAAGATGTCGTAACGCATCAGCCGCGTGCCACCGCCGGGCGCGCTCTCGTTGAGGCTACCCGCGTTCCATTGCTGGATCACAACCGGTTCAGGCATGCCGTAACTGAGCCGCCGCGTATTCACATACCCGTTCGCATCGCGCGTACCCACCGTCTGCGCGGCGCGATCCACGTAGTAGTACGTGGTGGGCGCCACGGTCTGCTTGACTCCGGCTTCGTTGGTGATCGAGGTCCGGGCGTCGACCTTGCGGATCAGCGCGCCCTGCGTGTTGTAGACAAACTGCGTTGTATTTCCGCGCCCATCGACTTCACTGATGACTTCGCCATATGCATTCCGCGTCTGCTTTCGATGGATCGTCACCCCCTTCTCGTACAAGCCCTCCAGGACATATTGCACCGATTGGTTCTTTCCGTTGGAGGCATCCCTGACATCCGGCTTGAACGTGCCGGTACTGCGGCCGAGATTGCTGGCGCCGGAAAATGCGTCGTAATAGTATTCATAGGTCCGGGCGGGATCGAGCAGGCTGGCATCCCATTTGAATGCGCCCGATGGCAGCGCATTCAGGAGCACCTTCGTGAAGTCGCGCTTGCCATCCGGGTCGGCGACCCGATAATAGAGTTCCAGCCGGGTGCTGCCGGCGAGTGGCGTGAAGGCCAGCACCGGCGGCCGCGTGCTCCCCGCTATCGTGATGCTGTTGGCCTGCCCCGTGGCACCCAGCGTCATGCGCCCCACACCGCGATTGACGACAAAGCCATCCTGGTCTCGAGCCACGTATTCGATCTCGTAGTCGTACAGCAGCGAGTTGTCCGGCACCAGAGCGCTCGCGTCCCAAGCCAGCGACGAACTGCCGGACGATGCGAGGGTCTGCCGTGAAAACGCGCCAGTCGATCCGGAGCGGCGATAGAGAATCTCGAGACTCTTCGTCTGCGTACTCAGGTTGCTGAAGACGACGCTGCTGGGCAGGCTCTTGACGTAGTTCAGCACCAGGTTCGGCGAGCCGCCAACGGTAAGCGTGCCTCGCATGGTGTCGAGCAGTGCGTTGTCGGCATTCTTGAGGTCGAAGATCACCTCGTAGTCACCGCTCGCCAGTCCCGATACATTCCAGCTGTATCCACTATTGATGTCCGGGACTGCCAGTGTCGTGGCGCTGTACGCGCCGGACGACCCGAGCGGCCGATAGCGGATGGCAACCTTCGCCGGCTTGACGCCGCCTGCCGTGCGCAAGTCATAGCATGTCAGAACCCCCGCATTGAATACGAAGCCTCCGGTCGCGGTGAGCTGATAACCAGTACCGCGCACGTTGTTGCCATGACTGACTTTCCTCAAAGTATTGGTCTGGCTGCCTGCGTCACGCGAAAGGTCATAGCGTGTAAAGCGCTCGAAGCCGCCGCCCGGCTTGGTGGAGACCAGGAGGATCTCGTAGTTGCCGGTCGCCAGGCCGTTCAGCTGGGCGTAGCTGTGTCCGTTGACAGATACCTTGGACAGCTTGGCGAAGGAACCCGTGGCGCCCTTTTGCCGATAGTAGACATCGGTGGCCTGGGCATTGTCGCTGGTGTGAAGCTGGAGCAGATTGGACACGCGGTCACCTGCCACCGCCGGCGTGTCAGTGGGGTAATACGTCGTGCTACGGGAATTGTTGGGGCCGTTCGCCGTCTCGATGAATTTGATGTTATCCGAGCGGAAGCTCATCACGCCCGGATCCGAGACTCCATTGGACTCGACATCGAAATAAATGGTGTACTGAAGTGAAAGTTTCTCGTAAAGCAGCGTCGTCCCGCCGCCATTGCTGCTCCAGTTCAACGGGATGTTAATCGCCGATCCCCCGGTGTATATCTGACTTACAGTCGACTCCGGCTTGTTCTGGCTATCGGAAAAGGGAGTATCCGAAAAAATCGGATTGGAACGCCAGCCGCTCCCCATGAAGCGATAACTCACCCTGACCGTCAGCTTGTCCGCCCCAAGAAACTCCTTGATCCGATCGGGAACCGTCACACGCATGGAATTTACCCAAGCGCGTTGTACGACATTGTTTTCCGACATGGTGTAGCCAACGTCAAACGACGTCGTCACACGCGGCTTGCTGCTGGCCGCAATATCGGAGAGATTATTCAGTTCCCGCAGGCTGCCGGTCGAACCTGCCTGCGAGGCCCCGATCTTCGCCGTGACATTGTCGAAACTCCCGGTGACCATGTTCACGTTGCGTGCCTGCAGCGTGGCACCGGTTCCCGACACATTCATCTGTGGCGTGATCCGCTCCAGTATCTGATTGCGCTTGTCATAGACCACGACGGTACGCATCACTTGCGGACTGGCCAGAATCTGGTCCAGCGACAGCGAGTTCAGATCCAGGGTCTGCGACTCGAACTCCGCCGTGGCGTTGCCCATGGCATCGTAAAGATAGACCTTGGTCACGCCCGCGCCGGCGTTGGTCCGCCACACGCGCCCCATCTGGTCGTATTCGCTGACCTTCTGCCACACGCCGGCCGCGTTGCCGCCGCCCACGCGCTGGCCGGTCATCTCGCCATAGAGGTTGTAGCGCGTCTCCGTGACTGGCTTGGTGCTCCATGTGTTGGCCGAGGCATTGAGCACGGCCATACGGCGGCTGGTCTCGCGGCCGGCAAGATCGTAGGCAATGCCGGTTTCTTCGAGCCATTTGGTGCCGTCGGCGTCCAGCCGTTCGGTGATGACGGCATTGACGTTGCCCGCGCGATCATAGCCATAGCGCACTACGTTGCCCTGAGGATCGACACGCCGGGCTAGGCGGCCCAGGGAGCCATAGGCATACAGGGTGATCTGGTCGTCGGCCTCCGAGCTGTTGTCCGCTCCCCGGCGAATCTCACGCACCACGTTGCCAAGGCCATCGTACTCATAGTCGGTGACCATCCGCACGCCGGTTGCCGCTTCGGTGTCGAACAGCGGCAACGTTTCCTTCACGCGACGGCCAATCGCATCGTAGGCCCAGTTGCTGCGGCTGGCATTGCCATCGGTCCGCCCGGTGACGTTGCCGAGGCCGTCATAGCTGTACCAGATGATTGCCGCTCCCTTGTTGGTACCGCTGAGCGCGCCGTTGGAGCCGACCGTCCAGTACTCCACGTTCTGGCGGCCTTCGCTGAGAACGCGGCCATTCTTGTCGTAGGTATACAACGTGATACGGTCCGCCCCGGCGATAGTCCACTGCTGAATGAGCGCCGCGCCATCGCTCTGGGTAGTGACGGGATTGCCAAATTGCGTGGCAAAGCGGGTCTCCCGCAAGGCGTTGCCGTTCGCGTCCCGCACATAGGCCACACCATAGCGCTCCGGGTCCACCGTGAGAATCAGTTCACCCGATCTGTTGTAGAAGGAGTAAGTCTCGCCGCCGTTGGCGTCTGTGACCAACACCGCGTTGCCGTTGGCATCGTATTGCGTGCGGGTAACGACGTCGGTCACGCCTTTCTGATAATTTCCACTGGCGGGATCGCGCCTGCCGAAGGTAATGCCTTTGACACGCGTCTCGATCTGCCGGTGGTTGGCATCATAGCTATAGAGAGTCGCCCTGGCGTTCGCAGTATTGACGGGCTGCGGCAAGGCACGATCCGCGGGCACTGCCACCGGGTCGCCATAGGTCCGCACGACGGTCACATCGCCGCTGCGGTTGTAGCTCCACTGCGTCAGTTGTCCCAATGCCGAGATCTCTGCGCTCTTTCTGCCGATCGCGTCATAGTACGAGGTGGTGACTCCACCGTCCTTGGCAGTGACCCGGATCAGGTTGCCGCGCGCGTCATAGGCACGCGATTCCGACAGCGTGGCAGGTGTCTCCGCATGTGTACTCAACGAATAAAGCGGCACCGCGCCGAACGTTCGCTTGATCTCGCGGTTCATGGCGTCGAACTGATATGTCGTCTTGCGCTGCTCCGGCAGCCCATCGGCTTCAACGACAAGCGTGCGATTACCACGCGCGTCATAACCGTAGCTATTGACAACGGCAACCGCGACGCCGGCCGCGTTGCGCGAGGTAATGGGCAAGGTTTCCCGGATCAACAACCCGCGCGCATCATATTGATAGCTGGTGACGCAACCGAGCTTGTTGCGATAGCTGACGCGGTTGCCGAAGCCGTCATAGCCGAAGCTCTCGTATTTCCCGAGCGCGTCGGTACTCCGGGTCAGCCGCCCGAACTGGTCTCGAACGAAACTGGTGGTAGCGTCCTGCTCGCTGGCAACAAGCAAATAGGGAGTCGTCGCCGTCTCGGCCGGCGCGGTGCGCATCTCTGGCGGTACAGCGGCGCTCACGCTGCCCACGACACGATTGACATGGCGCGTGACTGTGCCGACCTCTCCGAATACCGTGTAGGCGGTGGCCGTGACAAAACCCTCCGGATCCACCTGGAGGACATTATTGCCTTGCCGGTCGTAGTAGAAATATCCGGCGTTGCCCAATGGGTCCACCACCTTGACGGCGTTGCCGAAGGCGTTGTATTCGGTCCTGCGCGTGCCGCCGAGCGCATCCGTTTCCATCACGACATGGCCCAGCGCATCGTACTGGAAGCTGGTGGCATGACGGGAACGCAGCAGTTCCTTCTGTTGGGCGCTCAATGCGGTGGCAACGAGCACATTGCCATCGGCACCGACCATGCCCATCGCCTTGCGTTCGCCGAGCGCCCAGTTGCTGTTGGATTCGCTAAGCTCATGGCCGAGCGGATCGATGCGCCGGGTCAGACGTCCCAAGGCGTCATACTCATACAAGGTCGAAGAGGCTTCCGGCCTGCCATAGCCGAGCGTTTCATTGTAGAGCCGGCCCGCGCGATCGTAGCGCCGCAACGTCACTGACTCGTCCACCGTGCCAAAGGCCTCGAACGTTTTTGTCGCTTGCCCCAGTGCATCCCGTTCGAAGCGCGTGACCACCCCGCCTGCGTCGACCGATTCGAACAGCCTGCCGGCACGATCGTAGCGCGATTCGGTTAGCGCGGCGGATGCCGGTGGCTGCGACGCCAGCGCCGCCGCCAACGAAGCGGAGGTCGTGCCGTCCGACACCTTGACGGCGCTGGCGTAGCGGACTGTACGGACCGTCCGGCCAGCCTCGTCGCGATCGTACTGCGTGACGTATCCGGCAGCGTCCACCTCATACTTCAGCCGGTTGGCGGCATCGTAACGGCTCTGGCTGACCCGTGCATCGGCGCTGTTGCTGCCGGTTGCCAGCCACGCACGCATGGCGGCATCGCTCGGATTGTCTGAAGTGGCGTAGCGAGTCGCATAGGCCACCGTGGCGAGCAAACTGCCCGCCTTGTCATAGCGGTATTCGGTAACCTGCCCGCCGGTGATCTTGAAGGTCTGCCGGCCCGCTGCATCGAACACATAGCGCGTGACTCTATTGGTGAGAAGGGCGGAGAGCCCCTGCGCCGTGACTGCCGCCGCCACGGTTGCCGGCGTCAACACCTCGGGGGAAACGAGTTCGCCGCCATAGCGCGCATGCCAGACAACGTTGCCCCCCTTGTCATAGATCCGCTGTTCGACGTAGCCGCGGCCGTCGATGCTGTAGCGCAGCCGGCCATCCTTGTCGTACACCCAGCGCTCCACGCGGTCGGCACTCGTGTCTGGCGCGACGCGGCCCGCCACTTCTGTCGAACTCAACGTCAAGCCGAATCCGGATAGCGAAATGCGCCTGGCATAAGCGCTGCGGGTCGCGAGGCGACCCTCGGCATCGTATTCCTGCCGTAACACGCCGCCGGTGGCGTCAACCACATAGATCACGCGGCCTTCGCCGTCATGAACGTAGCGGGTCACGTTCCCGGCCGCATCGGTGCGCGCGGTCACATTGCCCGCGGCGTCGTAGGCATATCGCGTTACCAGGTTCAGTCCGGTCGGATCCACCGCGGACTCGATGCGCCGCCCCACGCCATCGTAGACATGGACCGTCGTGCGCGCCGCCGGGCTGCCGCTTCCCTCGACGATCCTGACCACATTGCCGGCGTCGTCATAGCTCATCGCCGTGGTGAGGGCGAGCGTGCCGGTACCCTGGTCCACCACGACCTTGACCGAACGGCCATTGGCGTCGTAGGTGGTTTCCGTCACCATGCCGCCCGGATCGGTCGCCCTCACCACGCGGCCGCTGCTGTCGTAGGCGTAGGTCGTAACCAGCGCCAGGCCGCCAGGATCGACAGTGCGCGTCAGCAGCCGGCTGGCCGCATCGTAGGCAAGCGCCACTTTGTTGCCATTCGGATCGATGCTCTCGGTCAACTGGCCCGCCCGGTCGTAGCGTTGGCTACTGACCAGATCGAGCGCGCCGGCAGCCTGTCTGGTGGTCAGCAGCCGACCGTCTGCGTCATAGCTGTACTCTGTCCGGTTGCCCAATGGGTCCTGCACCGCGATGGTCTGCCCGCGCGCGTTGCGCGTGGTAGTGGTGACCAGCCCTTCCGGCGTGGTCATCTTCAGCTCGCGCTCGAAGGCCGAATAGGCGTAGCGGGTAATGTTGCCGAGCCGGTCGGTCTGCGTCAGCACATTGCCGAATGCGTCATAACTCATGCCCGTCTGCTGGCCGAGCGCATCGGTGACGGCAATCACCCTGCCGTTCCGATCGTAGGCCTGCTTGCGCACCGCGCCGTTGGGCAAGGTGATCTGGGTGGCCCGGCCGAAGGCGTCATAGACGGTCCGGGTGGAGAGCTTCAGGCCACCCTCCGCCGCGTCCGCGGTACTGACGAGCAGCAGGCCGCGCCGGTCATACGCGCGCGTGGCCTGGCGGGATTGGCCTCCAACTGCCGGCGAGATCGTGCCGGCCAGTTCGCCGAAGGCGTTGTAGCTGAATCTGGTCGCCTTTGCAAGCGCATCGGTGGTCTGCTCGACGGCACCTTGCTTGCCGTAGGTGATCTTGTTGTTGGTGTACTTTCCGCCGGCAGCCTGAATCAGATCGGTAAAGCCGGTGGTTATCGCGCCACCAGTCAAAGCCGCCAGTCCGGCGGCGTCCAATCGGTTGATATAGATACGGGTCTCGATCAAGCGAGACAAGCCATCGTACAGATATCCGACGTGTTCTCCCGCGCCGTTGACCGTATAGGCCAATTGTCCGATGTTGTTGTAGTAGTACAGGGTACGGATACCGTTGGCATTCGTCGCCGAGATGCGGCGCCCCGCGATATCGTAGGCATAGGAAGTTGCCCAAGCGGACCATATGGCATCCTGATCTGCTTGTGGGGCGCCATTCCCAAGCGCGGCCAGTGCCGCGCTACCTTCGCCGAAGAGTTCCTGGACCACGCGGCCCTGGGCGTCGCGACGCCAGCGCACGGTCTGCCCGGCGACCGTCTCCGCGAGCTTGTTTCCGACCGCATCGTATGCCACCGTGTCGGACTCCGTCGCCCCACCGGCAAGATAGCGGGTAGTGGTCAGCAAGCGACCATCCGCGTCGTAGCTATACGCTGTCCGGCGCGGATTCGCTGGCATCTTCGCAAAGGCGGCCAGCGTGGCGGCGGGATCCACGGCCCAGCGCACCGCGCCGCCACGGCTTATCGTCTTGGCCCCGCCAACCGCGGTGACTGAGACGGCCAGCCCATCGAATGCGGCAGCGCCCACACCCTGGTCGAAAACCGAGGTATCGACCCCGGCCTCCAGAGAACGCGCGCCGAATTTGACGTTGCGCACCCAGACATTGCGATCCTCGGTGGCAGTCAACAGGTCGTTGGCGAACACCAGCGCAATCTCGTGCGTGGCGAACGGCACGACATCCGGCACGTTTACCGTGTAGTTCGCGGACTCGATGACATCAATGGTGAGCGTGGTGATTTTCTTGCCGTCCACCCATACCTCAAGTGTCGGCCACTCGCCATTGGCAACCGAGCCGCGCGCCTGAAAGGTCAGCGGTACCGTTTGCGGCGCGGTGAACTGTGCCGGATCGACGCGGCCGCCTTCCACCTTCCCGGCCAGCCTGCCAGTCTCGTCATAGCGATAACTGGTGAGGTAGCCTTCGCCATCCACGGCCGAGGTGAGATTGCCTCGCGCATCGTAGAAGAAGAACTGCCGGATATCCATCGCGCTCGCCGTGGCTTTCAGTCCCGCCAGGGTCTCCGCCGCGCGCTGGGCGCCGCCGATGGCCGTTGCGTAGGCTATGCTGTGTGTCCTGTTGCCCGCAGCATCGTAGCGATACTCGGTGAGGTAGCCTTCGGCATCGAGCTGGCCGGTGAGCTTGCCGTCGCCGTCATAGAACTGCCTGGTAAGCCTGTCGGCGGCATCCGCAACGGGGGTCGCCCGGGTGACAACCGGATCCGCGGCAAATGCCGCCATATCGATTTGCCGCGCATAGGCAAGCGTCGCCACGAGGCGCGAAGCACCGTCGTAGCGGTATTCCACCACCGATCCGGCTCCATCGACCGTCCTGTACAGGCGGCCGGCAGCATCATAGAATCGATAGTCCACGCGGTCCTGCGCGGACGCCGCCGGCCTGATGCTGGCGTTTTCGATCGTCAGCAGCGCACCGTCCTTGCGCTCGATGGGTTTCCCGCTGGTGGCGTCGAACAGCACCGCGCGCTGGGCAGTTGTCAGCCGCGTAGCGTAGTGGATCGTCCTGGCGAGATTGCCACTGCGATCGTAGACATACTCGGTGAACGCACCCTCCGAATTGATCTCTGCCGCCTTGCGACCCGCCTCGTCATACAGCACCTGGGAACGAGCCTTGCGTTCGTCGAGCACGATGCGAAGTCGCCCCAGGCCATCGTAGAACCGCCTGCTGACCGATGTCTGGACGCCTGCACCGGATTCCGTCAGCGACACGAGTTCGCCCGCCTGGTTGAACAGCGAGGTCCTGGCCAGCCCATTGGCCAGCGTCACCGTGGTCTTGCGGCCGGCGTCGTCATACTGGTACAGCGTCAACGCGCCGGTGGCGCTGGTGACATTCTGCAGCCTCCCCAGGCCATCGTAGACGAAGCGCTCGGATTGTCCCGATGCCGACGAGAGCGAACGGCGTTCAAGCAAGCGCCCCGCCTGGTCATAGACATACAGCGTGGTCACTGTTGCGCTGCCCGCGCTCGCGATGCCCACGCCGTCCGGCCGGACGGCGCCGTACTCAGTGACGCGCGCCACGTTGCCGCGAAAATCGTAGGCCGTATCGGTGCGGCGAGTCTGGTTGCCCGGCTGTGCGAGCGCCCATGCCTGCAACTGGCTCTCGCTCAGAACGGCATCGACCGGCAGCGTGGAGACGTCATAGCAGCGTGCCTGATACTGGATGGCGGTGACACGCTGCCCGAAACCGTCGTATCGGTATTCGCTGACGCGCCCCTCCGCGCTCAGCGCAAAGCGCAGGCGCGACTGCTTGTCGTAGACGTAGCGCACCGTCAGCGGCTTGCCGGGTTGACCCGCGCCCGCCCCATCCGGGTCCGGCACCAGGTACGTGGTCTCCGACATCAGCAGGTTTGCCTCGCCATAGCTACGACGAATCGTATTGCCGGCTTGGTCGCGCTGCACGGCGAGATTGCCGTTGTTGTCATACAGGTAACTGACCGTCCGGCCCAGTGCATCGGTAGCGGATGTCACGTTGCCGCGCGCATCGTAGGCGTAGCTGACGGTATCCGGCACACCGCCGGCGCCGGGTGTCCGAACCTGGGTCAGGCGACCCTGGGCATCATATGCCAGCGTGGTCTTCTGACCCAGATTGTCGACGACCTCGGTGGCCTTGCCATCCGCTCCGTAGGCAAAGGTAGTGCTACGCGCCGTGCCGTCCACGGTTTCGCGGATCGATCCCACCCGATAGATGCCACCCATCTCGACATAGGAGATTTCGAGCCGGGTACCGTCGGACTGCTCGGTCCGGTTGACTCTGCTGCTGGCCCCGTCATAGGCATAGGTCGTCCAGTATTCCTTGCCATCCGCCACGCTGTCGTCGTCCGGGCTCACGTCCACCCCAACCCGGCTCAGCCGGCCGCTGGCATCGTATTGATAGCGCACGATGGTGCGCACGGCCTGCGCACCGTCGGAACTCTTCGCCTCACTGCGCAAGCGAGTCAACAGCTTGCCCGTGTAGTCCAGGTAGATGCTCTCGCCGTTGGCGGTACGCACGCTGCCAAGATAGCCAGCCGCGTTATAGGCATAGCTCACGGTGTTGCCGCTGAGGTCGGCCCGCGACAACACGCGGCCGCCATTGCCGCCGTCGTAGACTTCCGTCACGCCATCGGCACCGCCCTTCCAGCGCCACTGCCTGGTGCTGGCATCGAACGTCAGCGTATCCCTCGCCCCCGCCATTTCGCTGGCCACGTAGCAGCCTTTGCCCGCATCCCAGCCATACAGGACCTCGGAGCCATCCCAATCGACGCGGCGCGCAACGCTGCCCGCCGTGCCGACCGCGCCGGACACCAGTCCCGCCACACGGAACTGGCCGGGTTGCCAGTTGTCGCCGTTGTCGTCATTCATCAGCCCCAGGCTGTTGTACGCCCGCGTCAGCTCCACGCCTGAGCCGACACCCATCAACGTCGCATCGAGATGCTTGATGTGCAGATTGCCGGTCTTCGCATTGACGTAAATCTTGTCGCCGCCGCGCCCAAGGGCGGCTTCGCCGAGCTGGCCGCGGCCCCCCAGCACGAAACTCGACCCTGTCCGAATTCCCAATCCGTTTCCCGTGACAATCGCAACCATCTTGGCATCCTGTAAGCGTGCCGACCGGCTCGGTCGTGAAAGCAGCGCGGGGCAATTTGCCTCACGCTTCTTCATTACTTATCCAGTCTTCGATGATCTTGTTTAGTGACCCGCCCATCCACGCCGTTCTCGCGCCAATGATGGATATGGAACCGTGGACGCCGGCACCGTTCTTGGGTACGCTGACTGCCTGCCTATTCACCGTCTGGACACCATGCAACACTCTCAACGTCTGCAGCGGCTTCTGGGTTTTCTCGAGAAAGATCCAACAAATCCCAATCTGCGCTTCGACACCGCACAGATGGCATTTTCAGAACAGGACTACTCGCTATGCCGCGCCCTGCTTGTCGCCGAGGACGCGCCACGGCCACCCGCACCTGCCATGACGCATCTGCTCGGTCAAACGCTGCTCGCAATTGGCGAACTGCAACAAGCCACAGCGCTGTTTCACATCCTGCTTGCCGGCGGGCAGGCTGACGTCGCCGTCCGCCATGACCTTGCCTATGCCCTGGCCTGTCAGCAGCAATATCAGGATGCGCTAGCAGCCTTGCCCGCTGATCTAGTGGGCAATTCCGCCAACGCTCAGCAATTGCGGCTCAGACTCCTGCATCGCACCGGCCAATTGGAGACAGCTCTGGCGGAAGGGGAGCAATGGCTGGCCGAGCAGACGCTGACGGCCGAGGGCGCTGGCGCACTGGCCCTGCTTTGTCTCGACATGGACCGCGGCAACGATGCCGCCCGTTTCGCCACGCTTGCCGGAAACAACGATGATGCGATGGTGGCGCGCGGTTGGCTGAATCTCGAGCAAGGGGAACTCGAGCAGGCCACGCCCGCATTCGAGGCGGCAAGACACATGACACCGCGCCATGGGCGCGCCTGGCTGGGCGCCGGACTGGTCTCGCTCGCCAGCAAGCGATATGCCGAGGCAGCACAGCAGCTCGATCGCGCCGCGGACCTGCTACCCAGACATGCCGGGTCATGGGTAGCCGCGGGATGGGCCCATTTGCTGGGCGGCAATCTCCCCACCGCACTGAACCGCCTCGGGCAGGCACTGGACATCGATCGGAATTTCCCCGAGGCGCATGGCAGCATGGCAGTGTGCCTGCTGCAAGACGGCCAGCGCGAACGGGCAGAACACCACGCGCGCGCCGGCAAGCGGCTGGGACCGACTAGCCTGTCGGTCCTGCTGGCCGAGAGCCTCCTGCTCCAGGCCGATGGCGACCGCGCGCGGGCTGAAGAGATCATCGCCCAGGCGCTCGACCAGCGCACAGCGCCTGGTGGCCCCACTGTGCTGCAGGCAGTGGCCCGGTACTCCGCGCGCGCCGACAAGCACTGATACTGGATACAGGCCGTCATCGCCGGCAACGCCGCGGACGCCGAACCGCTTCGGTGGTCTGCGTGCCCTCCCGCAGCGTCGAGGTTGTTGCATGCAAGGAAGGATCATGCAGTGATCCGCCTGCGCAGCGATGCGCGCCTGCCAGCGCGCATGCGCCCTGCAAGGGCGGGGCCGCAGACAGTACAAAGATACTTGCCGTGCCCCGCAACGACGCCAGGATCTTCTTGAAATGACTTCTAGGGCCGAGTCTCGGCAATGCGGCTGCGGATGCGTTGCGCATAGGCATCGCGCAACGCCGGGGTTTCCGAATGGTACGCGCCCACGGCCTGCCAACTGTTGCCGTGCTTGAGGATCTTGCCGCGCAGGTACCAGGCGGCCACATAGGCATTGATGCAGGCATCGAGCAGTGCGCCGCGCGAAATGCCATGGCGCGCCAGCATCGGGAGATGGACCGAATTGATACCCATCATACCGATATCGTCCGTGCCATTGGCGTTTCTGCTCTGAGTGCGCGGACGCATGCCGCTCTCCTGCATGGCAATCGCTCGCAATACCACGTCATTGACCTTGTGGTAGCGCGCCGCCTCGCCGAGACAGTCGTCCTCCGCCAAGGCCCTGCCGCAACCGCAAGCAAGAAAAACAAGCAGCACGCAAGCGCCTCGCCACACAGGATTCGCAAGGGTGATCATCATCGCCTGGCGAGGGTGTCCAGCACCGCCATGAATTCGTCCCAGAGCGCGGAATCGGCACGCAGCATGCCAGTCACCTGATCGACCACCTGCTGGAATTCGGCATCGTTGACGACTTCTGGCCCAAACTCCGCGCCGAGCATCTGCTCCACGGCAATGCGCCCGATTCCATAGGCATCTCCGCCAGCCTCTTGCACTGCGGCGGATGCCGCTCCGACAGCACCTGGCAAAGAAACCGCGCCGGATGGAGAGGCAGACGCCGCAGGGCCTGTGCCGGCGGGCCTTCGATCGCGCGCCTCCAGTTGGCGGCGGAGCTGGATGACCACTTGGTCCAGAATGGAAACAGGTTGCATGAGGGACAGTCGCTAGTGGCGGGTGGAATCCGCAGAATAGCGGGCCAGCATAAGACGGCGAAGTACGTCCTGATCCTGGTCGGGCTCCGGCATCTTGGCCTCCGCCGACCGCCCGGCGCGCTCCGCCTCCGAAGACAGCGAAGCAAGTACCGCGCGAAAATAGTCGTTCAGTTCCGGCAACTCGCGATTGCCACGCAGGCCACGCTCGATCAGCGCTGCAGCCTGGTCGAAACGATTCTCGGCAAGAGCCAGCATGCCATCGCGGAAGATCCGCATGCTGCTATCCGCTGGGAGCGGATCCAGCGCACGCCACGCCGCCGCAGCCGCTTCCGGTTGCGAGTCGAACATTTCGAGCAAGCCAAGGAAGAAGGCAGCAGGCGCAAAGCCAGGGGCCCTCTCCAGCGCCGTGCGGAACGACTGCCGCGCACCGTCGTGCAACCGCCCGGCGGCAAGCACCGCTCCTTTGAGAACCCACAGGCGATGATCGCCGGGCCACACGGCCAACGCCTCATCGATGCGCGTCAGGTCGTCAGCCTGCCCCGTGCGCAGGGCATTCACCAGGATATCCAGATCGGCGTCATCGCAGCATGCATTTTCCGAATCGTTCGTCATTCTTGCCACTCCTTGTCCGTTTCACCGTGCAGCCGCTTGCGCAACGACAGCAGAGCACTCCGATGCAGTTGCGAGATCCGGCCTTTCGTCACGCCCATGATATCGGCGATCTGATCAAAAACCAGGCCATGAAAGTAGTGATAGGTAATCACCTTGCGTTCCCGTTCGCCCAGACTGCGTACCGCGGCCTGCATCGAGGCGCGAGCCTGCCGCCATACCACCTTGCGGTAGCCGTGACAGGAAGTGTCCTGCGCGACATCCTGCGCATCGTACATTCCCGTATCTTCCAGCATGAAGCCAATCGCAGCCGCCACCGCCACCTCGCAAATGGTGGCGAACGCCTGCGGAAGCCTGCTGCGCACGGCTCTCCCGTCCGTCAACGACGCCAGCCGCTCGCTTCGCAGCCGCGCGCCAAGCATCGCCTGCTCGTGCCTGTCACTGACGGTCTCGATGCCATTCAACATGGCGCCCCGGATCCGTGGCGTGCTGAACGTCTTGAACGAGGCTCCCCGCGCTGGATCGAAACGGTCGATCGATTCGAGCAGGCCAACAATGGCAAACTGGCAGTAATCGCGGAACTCCGCATCATTGCCGAATCGATTGCGGTAGAGCTGCATGCTCAGCGCCCGGGCATAGGGAAGATAGTGCTGCAGCAGCGCCTCGCGGGCCGCGGCCCTGCCAGGAGCGCCATCCGGCACCTGGCGGAGCGTCTGCCAGAGCATTCCCTCTTCGGCATCAACCGCGGGCATGGCGGCGGAGTCTGCCGCGCCGGCCGACTCATACCCTTCAGTCATTTGAAGCTACCCAGTACACCGCGCAATACGAGGGCCCAGCCGTCGATCAGCACAAACATCAGGACCTTCAGCGGCAAAGCGATGGTCGACGGAGGAACCATCAACATACCCAGCGCGAGCAGAATGCTCGAGACCACCAGGTCGATCAGCAGGAACGGCAACAGCACCACGAAACCGATCTGAAATGCCACGCGCAATTCGTTCAGGATGAACGCCGGCGTCAGTTGCACCAGGCTGACGGCATCGGGCGACGGCGGCGGCGGCTGATGCGACAATTCGTACATCAGACGAAGGTCCTCCTGCCTCACTTGGCGCAGCATGAAGTCCCGCATCGGGGCGGCGGCACGCTCGAGCGCGACCGGCATTTCCATCTGACCCTGGAGGAATGGCTGCAGCGCATCCTGATTCACCGCGGCCACCGTAGGCATCATGGTGAAGAGCGTCAGGAACAATCCCAGGCTGATCAGCACCGCGGTAGGGGGTGTCTCTGGCATGCCAAAGGCATGGCGAATCATCGACAGGACGATGACAATGCGGGTAAAGGCCGTCATCGACACCACGACCGCCGGTCCCAGGCTAAGGAAGGTGAGCAGGATCGCCGTGCGCATCGGCCCCGACACAGCCTCACCGGCGCTTTGCGACATCTGAGCCGTCCGGCTCCCGAGCGCGGGCAGCAAAGCGCCGGTCCCGGCATGCGCCAAGCCGGCGAACAGCGCCAGCACCAACACCACGCCGAAGGCAGGCCAAACTGTGCGCCTCATGCCAACGGCTCCGCCGCGGCGACACCGGTCGGCGCCAACGTGCTGACCGATACGATCCCCCTTGCGTCCGCCGCGATCAGCAATGTGTGCGCCTGGCAACGAACCAGGTAGAGCGTTCCGTGCCTGCCCAGCGGCAACGACGCCAGCGACTGCAATTGAGCAGGCAGGCGCGCACCTGCCGAGCCCGCCTGCTTGCGCCGATGGAGCCACAGAATAACGGCCACGGCAAGCGCCAGGCAGAGCAAGAGGGAAATGCCCACCAGCGACAGATCGGGAAGCACGGGCGGAGGCGGCGCCAGATCAGGCCAGCCGCGAGCCGATGCCGGGGTCGATGCGGCGGGCATCAGCGCTTCTCCACAAGTTCCGTCAACTGAATACCGAAATGGTCGCCGATTGCCACCAATTGGCCGCGGGCAACCGTCTTACCGTTCAGGCGCAGCGCTACCGGCTCGTCGAGCGCCGCGTCCAATGTGAGTGCGATACCCTTTTCCAGCGCAAGCAGCGCCTCCACCGTCAACGTAGCGCTGCCCAGGTAGACCTCGAGATCGACGACGACATCCTTTACAAGTCGAAGATCGATCATGCCCCGCCCTTCCGGCGCCTGAGCGATAGCCGCTGTCTCGTCGAATTCCAGCGGTGTGATAGTGGCTTTCTGAATGCTCATGATGTGGCCTGCTGAAGTAAGTCGGCAGCACTCCCGCCCGCTGCGTCGAGTTGTAGCGCCAGGTGCCTCGCGTTGCGCCGAAGATGGCCGTGGGCAATGCACTCACTTGTGCCCGCGACGCGCAGCGCCGCCGGCGCGTCGAGCAGGCAATCGAGCTCGATCACATCGCCAGGCTCCATATCAGCGATCTGCGCCAGCGGCAGACGGACGCAAGCAAGCACGGCATCGAGCGCGATGGTGGTCCGCCCCAGCGCTTCCACCGGCGTGGCAAGCGCAGTCCTTCCCGAACGCTTCGACGGCGCCTCCGGAGCGGCAGGAAACATGGTCAAACCAAGTTGCGCACGGAGCAGACGCATCTCGCCCACCTCGACGGTCATCCTCACCCCGCCCTCCGGCACGCGCCGCGGCAAATCCGTGATCGCGCTTGCGGACGCCATGCCTCTGGACTCGAAAGAAAAAGCATCGGCAAGGCGCATGGCTAGGTCATCCATGACGACGGACTGCAGACCAGCCAGCAGCCGCACGCCAGTCGTTTCGGCTGGCTCGCCTGGCACAGGCATCTGCAATGCCCGCCGCGCCACGGCATGTCCCGCCGTGGCGCAGATCCGCATGGCGGCATCGCAGCGCGCCGAACATTCATCCAGTTCGACGCCGAGTGTGGCCGTGGGATCCATCCTGGCTATTTCGCCGAGCGTCGCCGGCAGGCCGAACCAGTTTTCTCCCCAAGCATGAACGACGGTCTCGGCACATGCATGGACCGCTGCCAGTTCGCGGCTGCCCAGCCATCTCCACGGTCTTGCCGCGGCGGTCATGTCTGGCCCCTGAGCTGGAACAACTGGAGCAGCATTTCGTTGGCAGTACTGATGACTTGTGACGATGCCTGGAAACCTCTTTGCACCAGGATCAATTGTCCGAACTCGGCGGACAGATCCACATTGGATGCCTCGATGACACCGGACTTCACGTGGCCCGCGGCATTGGAAGCACCCGACGAAAAGCGTGCCTGCATTCCCGAGGGTGCCTCGAACAGGCCTTTGTCGTGCTGGATCAAACGCTGACGATCCGAAAACTGCGCCAGCGCCACCAGGCCGAGCTTGCCTTCCTGGCCGTTGGAATATTGCAGCGTCAATTGGCCGGCATCATCCACCGAGAAGGCGGAGATCGTTCCGGCGGCGTATCCGTCATTGCCGGCCACCCGCAGCGTCGACGCCGTACCTGCCGAAAATCCTGTCACGCCACTGGAAAAATCGAGTTCCAGCGGCATCCGCGTGCCATCGTCAAAAGCGAGCATCGCCTGCAACTTTTCCTGGCCCGGCTGTGGCATGCCGCCGACGAATGGCAGCATGCCGGTATAGAGATTGCCTCCCTCTGCGGATTCCACCGCGACCTTCCACTGCGTCGCCGCTTCATCGTCATGGGTGAATCGTATCGTCAGAGCGCGAGCGTTCCCGTTGGCATCGAACACGCTGATGCTCTGCAGCATGTGATCTTCCGATCCACTCGACAAGTTGTCGGTGAATTTCAACGTGGTTGTCGTTCGCGGCGGGCTCCACTGCCGGCCTGCCACCGATGCGCCCTGCACCGTGCCGTCCGCTGCCAGGATCCCCAATTGCATGCCGGTATTGCTGTCCACGATACGGCCATCGTCAGCCACACGGAATTGTCCGGTCCGCGCATAGCGGGGACCTTCGCCCCCCAGCATGGTCAGAAAACCGGCGCCGGAAACGCCCAGATCCAGGGGACCGTCACTGTCGCGCAGATCGCCGGCGGCAAAATTCAGATAGCTCTGCAGATAGCTCACCCCGGAGCCGAAGCGAGGTTGCGCGTCCCTGAACCGGCCGGTCGCATCCGATGGCGTGCCGTAATAGAGATCGCTAAAACGTGGAATCGCGCCCTTGAAACCCGGCGTATTCATATTGGCAACGTTGTTGCTGATGGTCTGCAAGCCACGCGAGTACGTCTGCAAGCCCGACAGTCCGATTTGTACCGCATCCAGCATGATGTACTCCTGATGATTGACCGTCTTCCGATCCGGATCTAGCGAACCTGGGAGATCTGGGACAAGCCGATGTCGGTCAAGTAAGCGCCGTCGGCCGTCTGCACGGTAAGCGCGGGCTGGGTACCGGCAAAGCTGACCGCGGTGACTTTCCCGTCGATCAGGCCACTCTCGGATTGGAAACCGACTTCCTTGCCGAGCAGTCCGATGGTCTGGGTGGCCGATTGCAGAGACAGGAGGCTGTCCACCTTTTCGCTCAGTTGACGGGATTGCTCGAGGCTGGTGAATTGAGCCAGTTGCGAGATGAACTCGAAATTGTCGACTGGCTTGAGCGGATCCTGATACGTCAACTGCGTCAGGATGATCCTGAGCAGCGACTGCATATCCAGCCCAAGCGAATCGATGCGAGTATCGATGCCGCTGTTTATCGCGCCAATCGCCATGGAAATTCTCCTGAAGAAAAATCGATGAAGCTGCCATTGATGCACGCTTCGTCGAGGTGCACGCCATATCGCCCACACTCGGCGCGGACACGATCCCGCAAGCGCGTCGCATCAGCCGGCGCCAGCGGCGGTACCCGCACCAGCAGCCGCACGGTATCGCCCTGCCGAGCAACGGTGACTTGTGCCTCGGCAGTGCCATGCACCGCGAAAAGCCTTCGCGCTCGATGCTCCGCTGCCGACATAGACAAGGCCGCGCCGCATGCCCTGGACTGGGCTTGAGTATCGGAGCCGACGCCGCCCGGCTCGCGACGCAAGATCGGGAGTGCACATGGCAGCGCGAGAGGCAGTCCTCCGGACACACCGTGCAGTGCATCGCCCCGCGCCGCGCGCATGGTGCCGCCCGACGTGGACGGCATCGCTTTCCCGGCGTCGCGCGCGGACACGCGTATCCCGGGCATGAGCAACGGGATGTCCTGCTGCTGGTCAGGCACGCGCGGCGGGCTGCCCCGCTGCAACCGCGCAATACCAACAGCATGTGGGAACGGCAAGGTTCCACCCCCACTGCCGGGTCGTCTCGCTCCCCGCTGCGCATCCCACATGCGCTGCTCCATGCTATGCAGCAATTGCTGGAAATCTCCATGTGCGGATGTATCCCCCACGCGCCTTTCCAGGGGTATCACCTGCATCGTCGACGCGATTTTCATTCCTCCTCCTGCCGTGACGCCCATCGATCTTCAAGCCGCCGCTGAAGCGCCATGTCGTTCTGATGCCGCAATATCCTGCGGCCTTTCTTCTGCATCGTGCTAACCGCCTGCAGCCGCGCCTGGGCAGCAGCCAGTCCTGTCAGCGCAACCTGCAGACAGCGGCGCGCCTCGGCCTCGTCGGCAATCGCGCTGGCTTCACGGCTGCGTGAGCAGTCCAGGACAGCATTCCAGTTGCCCAGCGCCAGCGGATCGAGTTCTGCGCCCGGCAACACCCCTGCATGCCAGGCCGTGCCCTGGCGTGCCAGCTCGCCGCTGCATGCGAGCCTCCGTACCGTGGCACCCGCCAGATTCGACCGCGCTCCTCGTACCACAGCCTGGGCACGCTCGCGTTCCTGTTCGCGCAGCCGCATGATGGCGGCGAGTACCGGCAAAGCCTTCCATGCCTTCACCGCGCCCCCTTCAGCACGCGCATCAACGTCGCGCTCGCGGTGCTGGCCGGGACCGCCTCACCCAGATCCTGGCGCAGGAACTCGAGCAAAGCCGGGTACAGCTCGATTGCACGGTCGGTCAGGGAATCGCTGCCTGCCGCATAAGCACCGGATTCGACCAGCAGCTTCGCACCCTCGTAGCACGCCAGCAACGAGACAGCTTCCAGCCGCAAAGCGGTGTCCTGCGGCGTCTCCACTCGCTGTGCCGCCCGGCTGACGCTGCG
The DNA here is from genome assembly GCF_000395345.1 of Cupriavidus sp. WS. Classification (NCBI taxonomy): domain Bacteria; kingdom Pseudomonadati; phylum Pseudomonadota; class Betaproteobacteria; order Burkholderiales; family Burkholderiaceae; genus Cupriavidus; species Cupriavidus sp. WS. Next base: position 21,862 of record NZ_AQPL01000365.1, read on the forward strand.
CGTGATCTCGATGGCGGGATAGTGGCCTCGCTCGGCCAGATCGCGTGACAACACGATATGGCCGTCGAGCAGCGAGCGCATCGTCTCCGCCATCGGGTCGTCGATCTCGTCGGATTCCGCAAGGATCGTCATGATCGCCGTGATGGCGCCGCGTGCACGGAACACCCCGCAACGCTCCACCACCTTGGGCAGCAAGCCGAACACACTCGGTGGGTAAGCCCGTACCGTAGGCGGCTCGCCAGCCGACAAACCGATCTCCCGCAGCGCCATGGCGAAGCGCGTGATCGAGTCCACCAGGAACAGCACATGGGCACCTTGCTGCGACAGCGCTTCGGCGTGAGCCAATGCCGTCCACATGGCTCGCGCACGCAGCGCGGCGGAAAGATCGGAGGTGGCCAGCACCATTACCGAGCGCTGCCGCGTGGCTTCCGGCAATGCCTCGCGCCACAGTTCCTCGGCCTCCCGGCCACGCTCTCCGATCAAGCACAGCACGCAATGATCGGCCTCGACATGACGCGCCAGCCCACCCAGAAGCGAGGTCTTTCCCACCCCGCTACCAGCGAAAAGCCCAACCCGCTGCCCCTTGGCAAGCGGCAGCAGCGTATCCAGCGCGCGAATGCCGGTGTCAAGCCGGGCGCTCGGCGGCAAACGGTCGAGAGGGCCAGGTGGATAACCCGCCAAGGGCTGTAGCCGCGTGGCGCCGCCCACCGAACCAGCACCATCGATCGGCACGCCGAAGGGATCGAGAACACGCCCCAGAAAACCCTCGCCAACGCGCACGCCATGGCCGCCAAGGCTCTTGTGCACCCGGTCGCCAAGACGCACTGCGGCAGCCGATCCATAGGGTGCCAGCACAATGCGCCCTCGCTCGACGCCGATAACCTCGGCACGGATGCAGCCATCCTTGGCCCCAATCTCGCATACCGCGCCCAACGCCGACGGCGGGCCATCCGCCTCGATCGCGGTGGCACGCAGGCGAGTAACCAGGCCGAAGCGCGGCACGGGATCGAAGTCCCTCAGCGCGCGCAGCACGGGATGCACCGAGTCAGTCATTCGACACCTCGATGCACTTTCGCAACGCGGCCAGTTGCGAATCGATACCGGCATCCATGTGCTCGAACTCCGTGTGCAGCAGACAGGCGCCAGAGGGCAGATCGGGATCGATCCGCAGCGTCACGTACTGGCCGTCGGGAAGACTCGCGCGCAACAATGCTTCGTCGTGGAAATCCGCTGCGGAAATGTCGACCTCCAGCACCGCCTTGCGTCCCAGCAACGCCAGGCGGTGCCGCACAATCTCGGCCACCAGCGAGGCACGCTCGGCGGACGATCCAAGCATGCGCTCGAGCGCCGCTACCGCCACGGCTACCGCCATTGCATCCAGACTGGTCAATTTCGCCGCCAGTGTTTCGCGGGCCGCGGCTACGCCTTTGCCAATCAAGGCGATGCGCACGGCCTCATCCTGATCAGCCTGCTCCCGGCCAATGCGCATGCCCGCCGCAAGCCCCGCCTTCGACCCCTCGCCATAAGCCGCTTTTTCGCGAGCGGCAACCTCTTCCCGGCAGGCCGTCAGTTCATCCGCCAGCGTGGCCAACTCGATTTGCCGTGGATCCGGCCCGGCCCGGGGCCGCGCCAAGGCTCCGCCAACCGCCCCGGCATGCGCTACGCCCGTCGGTAAGTTTTCCGTCGCGGACGGCGTCACGCGCTTGCGGTCTTCCGCGATGGCCACATCGATTGCTTTATGCAGGCGTGTCACGATGGCCCCATGCGACGGCGGAAAAGGCGGCGCCACCAGGTTCCATCTTGCGGTCGGCCGGTTCCATCCGACCGTGCTGGCTCCGCTACAAGCTCACGCAACGCGAGATCCCGCAGTTGTTGCGCCAATGCAGCACGTGTGGCGCGCGTCATCGCCACCTCCGAAGACGGTGCATGCTGGCACACCCCATCGCCTTCTGCCGGATGCGACAGCGCCATGGCGGCGCATGACTGCAGCCAGGGCGGCAAGCCTTGCACCAATGCACGCACCTGCGACAGATCCGCCCCACGCGGATCGATGACGTCTTGCGCGGCAGCGGCGTCCGGCTCGCGCCTCCTTGCAGTCTCCGCGGCGTCGTCGCCATGCACCTTGGCCAGCAGCGGTGCAAGGATGTGGCGTTCCTCTGCCGTCAACGCCCCCAAGACGGCCTCGCTGTCCTCGGCCGACAGTTCGGCGAGCCTGGCCACCGCACGGCGCAGGGAGCGCGCCTTTTCATGCGGCAGCATCGTCGCTCCCGCTGGCAAGCAATTCACGCAGACGCCGCACGTGCTCCTCGCGTTGCTGCATGGTCAGCCGCGGCTGGCGCGGAGCGCGCCTGAGAAAATGCCGCAGGCCGGCATAGAGCCCTGCGCAGATCAGGACAGCCAGCGCCGCCAAGCCGGAGGCATGGACCATCAGGTTTTCGATATTCCTGTCCGCCGTCTCCTTTTGGGGAGGCGTTCGCGGTGCGGCGCCGCCATGCCGCATATCGGCGATGTCATCCGATGCGCTCGCATGCTCGCCAGACAGTCGCTCATGCGCGTCGACAGTAACCACATCGCCGCGCCGTGAATCCAGCCCCGCAGCGACTGTCACCAGGTTGCGAACGCGCTCCTGCTCCGCGGGCTCCAGCGCGCGTTCCACCAGTATCCCGACAGACAGGCGCCGCAGCGCTCCCGGTGCGCTGACCGTTTCCTCCAACCGGCGTGCCGTCTTCTCTTCCTGCGAGGATTGGAATACCGGCAGAGGTGCGCGCCGTGCCCCCCCAATATCGCTGCCTGCAGCTTCGCCGACGCCGGCTGGCAAAGGCAGCGGCTCGCTCCGGTCCGCCTCGCCATCCCTCCAGCGGCCCTGCGGGACCCTCACCTGCTCGTCGCGGCTCAGGCGACGACTGTCTGGGTCCAGTTCCGCGTTGACGGCGACTACGAACGGCGCAGGACGAGCCAGTGGCTCGATCTGCGCCCGGATCTTGCGCGCATAGTACTGTTCCAACGCCA
>NZ_AQPL01000366.1:0-7844 GCF_000395345.1 Cupriavidus sp. WS
CCGGATCTTGCGCGCATAGTACTGTTCCAACGCCAGCTTCTGCGCCAGCACCGGATTGCGCACCTCTGGCTCTGCCGACACCGCCGGCGTACCGTGCTGATCGAGGATGGCGACATCGGCAAGATCGAGCTGCGGCACCGCCGCGGCCACCAGCCGGCGAATGCCGTTGACTGTGGCCTCGGCAAGCACCTCGCCTTCGTTCAGGAAGATCGCCACTGACGCGCGCGGACGGATGTCATCGCGGCGATACAGCGTCGCCTCCGGCAAGGACAGGTGAACGCGCGCCAGACGGACCTCGTCAAGGCTCATGATGGTGCGCGCCAGCTCCCCCTGCAGGGCACGCTGGAAATTGACCTTCTGCGCAAATTCGGTCAAGCCCAGATCAGCATGCTCGAACAACTCCAGCCCGGCTACGCCCTGGAGATGAATGCTGCCACTCATCACCTTCAGGCGCATGGCACGCTGTTCCCCTTCCGGCACCAGCACGGAAGTGCCGTCATCCGACACGCGGTACGGCACCCCGGACTTTTCCAGTTCCGCGACGACGGCGCCGGCGTCCTGATGGTTCAGGTCGCGGAACAGTACCTCGTAGCGCGGCTGGACAGCCCACACGAGCGCCAGGACCGCGCCCGCCAGGATCGCCGCGGCGCCTGCCCCCAAAGCGAGCCGTCGTGACGGCGACAGCGAAGCCACCAGCGAGAATATTCCAGGCATGGGGATTTCCTTAAAGTTGCATGCGCATCAATTCCTGGTACCCCTCGACCAGTCGCGTTCGGACCTGAAGCAGCAGTTGAAAAGACTGGCGGGCCTCCTCGAGCGCCAGCATGACCTGGTGTGGCGGCAGGTTTTCGCCAGCGGCAAAGTGCCGGGTCATGTCTTGCGCCGTCAGCATGGCGGCATCGGCACGCATGGCGCCATCCAGCAACTGCCCGGCGAACCCGCCAGACACCAATGACAGAGGCTGGTTGGCCAACTCGCCGGGAAAACTGGCGGCGGTGGCGTGCGCGGCCAAGCCAATGGAGTCCAACGCAGCGGTACTCAAGAGCGGCTCCCTATTTCGAGCGCACGCGCATACATGGTGCGCGCGAGGTTGTATACGGCGACATTGGCTTCGTAAATGCGTTGTGACTGGATCAGCAAAGTCATCTCCGCGGCATGGTCGATTCCCGGATAGGCGACATTGCCGTTCGCATCTGCATGGGGATGGGCAGGCTCATGCATCAGCCGGGGCTGCGTGTCCATGGCTTCGATTCCATAGATCCGGACACCACCCGCCGGCCTGGCGTCGGCAGGCCACGGCGCGACGCCGGCCTGCGTCATGAACGCCGGACCGGAAATCAGGCGCTGCGGCACATACGCCTCTCCGCTGGCCATGCGGGTGGTCCCGGCGTTGGCGAGATTGCGCGCAATGACTTCGATGCGCTGCCATTCGACCTCCATGCCCGAGCGCGCGATGGCGGCAATCGTGCCGGCCGCAGTCACAGCACCCCCTTGAGTGCCAGCGAGTGCAATTGGAACTGCCGGTCCGCCAATGCCGTCAGCACGGCAAAACGGCTCGCGGTGTCACTGGCCAGGCTCAGTTCGAGATCGGGGCGCAATCCTCCCACGGTTGCCGGGAGTTCCCTCGCGGCATCGATCGGGGCCGCGCGCACCTTCGATGGTTCGGCCATCATCAGTGCCTGCTGCAGAGAGCGCTCAAATGACACGCGCACCGGCAAGAAACCAGGACTGCCAAGATTGGCAATGTTGTGGGCAGTGGCGAATGCGCGCGCGTCGAGCCCATCGAGTGCGCGCGCGACAGTGGCGATAGTGAGATCTGGCATGATGTTGAATGGTCTGCTCTTGGTCTGTCGCGCCGGCTATTGCACCATGATGTCGGCATACAAGGCGCCGGCAGCCTTGATCGCCTGCAGGATGGAAATGATGTCGCGCGTGCTGACCTGAAGCCTGGCCAGTGACTGCACGAGATCGCCGACAGTGGTATTGGGAAACGTCGCTGCGACCGTTTTCGGCGATTCGGCGACCTTCAGTTCACTGTTGCCTATCACCAGGCTGCGCACCTGCGGTCCCGCCACGGTGATCAGACCAGGCTGGGAAGCGCTGTACTCGGTAGTCACCGAAATGCGCAAGTCACCATGCGAAATGGCAATGGCGCCAATGCGAACGTTGCCGCCTGCCACTACCGTGCCGGTACGTTCGCTGATCACCACCCTTGCCGCCCAGTCCGGCATGACCATGAGCCGCTCCACGCGGGCCACGAAAGCGGCAAGACCCGCGGCGCCGCCTTGCGCACGAATCGCCACCGACTGCGCGTCGCGCAGGCTGGCAATACCTGTGCCGAACGTTTCGTTGATGCGCGCTGCGACGCGATCGGCGGTAGACGCATCGGCATCCTTGAGCAAGAAGACGATCTGCCCATCCTGCAGCGTCAGTGGCGAAACGACCTGACGTTCCACGGTAGCGCCCGCCGGTACCAGCCCGACCGTGGGATGATTCTTCTGCTGCAGGTTGCCGTTGGCGTCATAACGGAATCCACCGACCGATACCGGCCCCTGTGCCAGCGCGTAGACTTCCCGGTCCGGTCCGCGAAGCGGCGTCATGATCAACGTGCCTCCGCTCAGGCTCCTGGCATCGCCGATGGAGGTGACATTGATGTCCAGCTTGTCGCCAACGTGTGCCGATGGCGGCAGCGTACCCGACACCATCACCGCCGCCACGTTGCGGCTCTGTAGTTGCTCGGGACCGACCGCCGCATCGAAATTCGACAGCACATTCGCGAGTGCCTGCCGGGTCGCCTGATGACGACTGCTGTCACCTGAGCCGGCGAGGCCGGTGACGATGCCGTAGCCAACCAGCATATTGTCGCGCCAGCCCAGAAAGCGGCCGAGATCCTTGAGGCGGACTTCCGCATCGGCACACCAAGAGGATGGCGGCAACCCGATCGCCATGATCAGTGCGAACCAGAGACGAAGATGCCTCACCATAGTCCCAACCATGCCAGGATGCGTGGAATCAAGCCCGGCTTGGCTCGATCGGTAATGAAGCCGTCGCCGGTGTAGTCGATATGCGCATCGGCAAGCCGGCTCGATATCACCGTGTTGTTGGGTCCGATGTCCGTGGCGCGGACTCGGCCATCCAGGCGAATACCCGTCTTCTCGCCGTTGACATCGATGCGCTGCTCGCCTGCTACGCGCAGGTCGCCGTTGGGCATGACCTCGACCACCGCTGCACTCAGTTGCGCCAGTAGCCTCCCGGTGCGCTGGATACGGCCACGGCCGCCATAACTATCCGATGCACCCAGTGCAGCGCCATTGCGGCGCGCATCGAGCACGGACACATTGGCCTGAACGCTGAAACTGGTGCTGGTGGAAGTGTCGGCGGTATTGGATGCGCTGGAGTTCTCGTAGACCAGGATCGTGACTATGTCTCCCTGCCGCGCTGCGCGCCGATCCCCCACCAGTGCGCGATGCTCCGTCGCCGAAAACAGATCGGCTGCCACGGCCGGGCCGAGCGTCAATGCGGCCAATCCGAATGCGCTTATGCGACAAGCCATGGCGCACATCATCTGCCGTCCTCCGTTGCCGCCAGTTGCATAACCCTGCCATCTGCCAAGCCATATGCCGTGACCTGGCCACTACGGCCGCTCTGCAACGAGAGCGCCCGACGCGAGATGGTCACGGCCCCCTGACGCGCCATGAGTTCGACCGGATCGCCCCTGCGTATCGTGGCAAGGAAGCCATGCAGATACGATGGCAGGCAACTGCCAGCCGCCAGTGTTTCACGTGCGATCACGATGCCGCGACCGGCGGAAAATCTGACCGAACGACCCGCCTCGCGCTCCGGACGGCAATTGGCGGTATGCACATCGCCCGTGCGCAATGCCAATCCCGGCGGCACCGCCTGGGAGAGCATCAGCCCCGTTGGCGCGGCACGCCGACGCGGGCCGGTCGCATCGGGTCTTGCAGTGCAACCGCCAGGCGGAAATCGCACCGTCACCTCGCTATCGTCATCTGCGCTCAGCCACGGCGCCAGCGCCGGAATCTGCCGCCGCGCGCGCGTGGCAAGGCGATCCGCCGGCAACCGCATGCCGGCACCGGCCAGCGTGCCCAGGCTCAAACGTTCGGCGGGTTCACGCAAGACGGGCGGCAACGCCGATAAATCGGCCACCTCGGAGAAGCGGATATCGCAGGACGACACCACCGCCGTGTCGCGAAAATGCACCAAGCCTGCGGCATCGGCGCCTTCGGAGCCGGTCGACAACAGGCTAAGAAGGCCCAGAAGGACCAGCGGCACACGGCGGGCCAGTGCCTCCATCAGCGACGCAATCCGTTGACGATACCCATCAACTCGTCGCCCGCCTGCACGACACGGGCATTGGCGGCATAGGCACGCTGAAAAATCAACAGGTTGACCATCTCGTCGGACAACTGAACATTCGAGCGTTCGAGAAAACCCTGCACCATCGCCCCCGCACGTTCCTCGCCAGGTTTGAGCCGCGTCAATGCGGCGTTCTCGTCGGCCTCGAAGATACCTTCGCCACGTGGGCGCAGCGCGCGCACATCGGCGGCAAGCACGAGTTCCAGTTGACCGAGTTCCACAGATTCAGTCCGATCCGGTACCGTGGCGCGAATCCGGCCTTCCGCGTCGATCGTGATTCCGGTCGCATCGGAGGGCACTGCAATGGTCGCCTTCAAGGTCTCGCCGGAGGCAACGGCCAGATGACCGTCGTCGTCAACATGCAAGGTACCGCCGCGCCACAGCAGCGGCTCCCCGCCTGCGGACTGCAACTCGACAAAACCCTCGCCGCGGATAGCCAGGTCCATGGCATTGCCGGTCTCCCGCAGCTCGCCTTGAGAAAATGTCCGAAGTCCGGAGACAAGCATCACGCCCTGGTCCACCGGGTCGCCGGACGGCGCAGATGAAGTGGCACGCACCGCAGACGGCGCCGAGGCTACCAGCGTGGCGAAGTCCGCAATGCCACGCTTGAATGCCACCGTATTTACATTGGCGATATTGTGGCCGACGATATCGACCGCACCTTGCTGTGCGAGCAGCCCCGTCGCACCGATATAGAACGCGCCGTTCATGGTCAGGAAATCTCCCCAATGCGCTGCAATACGGTGCCGAGCATCTCGTCGTATGCCCTCACCACTCTCTGGCCGCCTTCGGCTTCGCGCAGCGCTGCCATCAGGCGCAGCATGTCGTCCGCGCTGGAGACATTGGATGCCTCATAGCTACCCTGCACGACCGTTGGCCGCTCGACCTCCCGCGGGTCCGCGCCGGCGGTAAAGCCAGCATGGCTTCGCACAAGCCTCGCCGGTTCGGCGAAATCCACGATGAGCAAGCGATCCACCGGCATGCCGTTGTCCAGCACGGTACCGTCGTGAGTGACGCGCCAATGGGCGCCACGCACCACGATATCGCCTCCCGTTCCCTGCAGCGCCTGGCCTTGCGCACTGGTCACGCGACCGGACGCATCGAGGACGAAGCGCCCCGCGCGTGCATACTCGACGCCCGCCCCGCCTGATTCATTGCGAAGTACGAAAAAGCCGGAACTGGCCAACGCGAGGTCAAGTGGATTGCCGCTGTTTACCAATTTGCCCTGGAGGAAATCGCTTGCCACGCGCAACGCAGGCATGCCACGTCCGGCCATACCGAGTTGCTCGGCAAAGGACACCTCGCGCTTATACCCTGCGGTGGTTGCATTGGCGATGTTCCTGGCGGCGCTTTCGAGCCGCTGCGAAGCAATCGACAATAGCTGAGTCGAGATGCGCATCAATTCAGTCATTGGATTCACTCGTCCTGTTTGCCTTGTGGCCGCGCTAGTCGCTAGTTGATGTTGACGACACCGAACGCCCTGAGATTCATCGAGGGCGGGATCTCGTTGACTCCCACCACCGCAAGCCGGGGCACCACGCGCTGCGTGAACAGCTTGATAGCGCGGCGAATCTCCGGCCGGCACAACAACACCGGCGACTGGCTCTGCCGCATCATTGCCTCGGTCTGCGCCAGCAGGCGGGCCAGCAATTGCTCCGCCAGGGCCGGCTCCAGCACCGGCCCTGCTGCGCCGTCTTCGGCCGACCGCAGGTTGTCCAGCACCCGGCTCTCCAGCGCCGGGTCCAGCGTCAGGACGGACAAGGCGTCGTTTTCCCCGCGCAGGGCCTGGCAGATCTGGTGGCCCAGGCGCTGCCGCACCGCTTCGCCCAGTCGCGCCGTATCTTTCTCGTGCCGCCCCGTATCCACCAGGACCTCGGCGATGCGATCCATGTTCCGTATCGAGACGTGTTCGGCCAGCAGATTGCAGAGCACCTGCTGGATATCGGTCACGCTCAGCAACGCCGGCACCATTTCCTCGACCAGGCCGGGCTGCCTGGCACGAACCTCATCCAGCAAATTCACCACGGCTGCCCGCGAAACCAGCTGAACGAGATTGAGCTTGATGACCTCCGTGAGATGGGTCATCAACACCGTGACCGGATCGACGATCGTGTATCCCTTTCGCTTGGCCGATGCTGTCTCCTCGGCATCCATCCAGACCGCGGGCAAGCCGAATGCAGGATCCCGCGTGCGCACGCCCGGAAGCGACTCGCCATTGTCGGAAGCGTGGATGGCCATCATCCGCTCCGGATAGAGCGCCGCTTGTCCGTAGCGGCTGCCAAACAGCGAAATACGATAGTCATCGGGCGGCAGCGTCAGTTGCTCCTTGAATGCGATCTCGGGCAGCATCACTCCCAGTTCTTGCTGGATGTCCTGCCGCAATGCGAGCGCGCGCCCGGCAAGCGCGGGACGTTGCGACGCCAGCGCCGCGCCCAGGACGCTCCCGAAACCGATCTCGATCGGCGCGGGCTGGGCCGAGAACGCGGCGGTTTCCGGCGCGGCCTGCGCAGCCCCTTCGCCCCCGGTTTCCTCCCGCATGCCGGCACTGGTTCGCCTCAGCAGCCAGCCCAGGATCATGACGGGCCCGATGACCAGCGCCAGCCATCCCGGCATGCCTGGCAACAGCAGCAAGGCCAGCATGGCGATCGAAACCAGCCATTGGACCTTGGGAAACCGGAACAACTGCTGCCCGACCACGATGCCGAGTTGCTGGTCCGACGATGAACGCGTGACAATCAGGCCAGTCGCCACGGAGATGATCAGGGCCGGCACCTGCGTCACGATGCCGTCGCCGATGGTGAGCAGGGTGAAGGTCTGCAGAGCCTGCTGCCAGCCCATCCCCATCTGCGCGATGCCGACGATCCAGCCCGCCAGGACATTGATCAGCAGGATCAGTATCCCGGCAATCGCGTCGCCCTTGACGAACTTGCTCGCTCCATCCATCGCGCCGTAGAAGCCCGCCTCCTTTTCGAGCGACTTGCGTCGCCTCTGCGCCTCTGCCTGGTCGATCAGGCCCATGTTCAGGTCGGCATCGATACTCATCTGCTGGCCGGGCATGCCATCGAGCGCGAAACGGGCCGCCACCTCCGATACACGTTGCGCACCGCCTGTGACCACGATGTATTGAACGACGACCAGAATCAGGAAGACGATGAAGCCAATGACGAAATTACCTTGCACCACGAATTTCCCGATGGCTGCAATCACATGTCCTGCCTGTGCCTTCGAGAGAATCAGCCGTGTCGCCGCAATGCTTAGGGAGAGTCGGAACAGAGTGGCCAGCAGCAGCAGTGACGGAAAGGTCGAGAAGTCCACTGGCTGTGCCACATAGAACGTCAGCAACAGGATGGCCAGGGCGAACGCGAGATTGACGATGATCAGCAGATCGAGCAGCGCCGCGGGAATGGGAGTGAAGAGCAGCAGCAGAATCGCCACGACACAGGCGGAACCTGTCAGATTTTTTGTGT
>NZ_AQPL01000367.1:0-25364 GCF_000395345.1 Cupriavidus sp. WS
AGCACGCCGCCGCCGCCCCTGATGCCGCGCGTGTCGCGCGCGCGTTTTTTGCATTTCGATGAATAAACGCTTCACAGCCGCAATGAAGGGCGCTACAATTGCGCCCCTCGCGACATGAAACCGCAAGGTGTTGCAAGCAGGTTCATGTCCCCTTCGTCTAGAGGCCTAGGACATCACCCTTTCACGGTGAGTACAGGGGTTCGAATCCCCTAGGGGACGCCAGTTTCGAAGGCATGCCAGTCACTCATGGCAGCTTCGGCAAGCGCGTCGGAGGCCGGTATCGTCCGGTTTCCGCAGCCAATGTGGAGCGGTAGTTCAGTTGGTTAGAATACCGGCCTGTCACGCCGGGGGTCGCGGGTTCGAGCCCCGTCCGCTCCGCCACAAGAAAATGCCCGCCGCCAGGCGGGCTTTTTTTTCGCCCTCCGTTTTTCCCTTCCTCGCGTTGCCGCCGCCGCGCGGCTTCAGCCGCCCGCGCCGTCCAGCCCGCGCGGCAGCCGCACGTCGAAGCACGAGCCCTGCCCTTCCTTGCTGCTCACGCGGATTTCGCCGCGGTGCAGGTCCACCGCCAGCTTGACCAGATACAGGCCCACGCCCGCGCCGGCCGTGCCGGCCACGTTGGCGCCGCGCACGAAGCGCTCGAAGATATGGCCGCGGTCCTTGTCCGGGATGCCCATGCCGCGGTCGGCCACCGACACGCTGACGGTGTCCGCGTCGCCGCGCACGCGCACGGTGACTGGCGTGCCGGCGGCCGAGTACTTGATGGCGTTGCCGATCAGGTTGCTGAAGGCCTGGAACAGCAGCTTGGCGTCGCCGTGGAAGATCTCCGCCACGCCGGGATCGACGATCTCCTCGATCACGGCCGCCGGCGAGCTCTCGCGGTGCATCTCGCAGACTTCGTGCACCAGCAGGCTGAGCGAGAAATCCACGCCGCGCAGCGTGGCCAGGCGGCCGCCGTCGAGCAGCTGCGAGGAATCGAGCAGATGGTCGATCAGGCTGGTCATGCGCCGCACCGCGCCGCGGATGCGCCCGCAGCGCTCGGCCAGCACCTCGGCCGACGGGCTTTCCTTCATGCGCATCAGGCGCTGCGCGTGGCCGTCGATCACGTTGAGCGGCGTGCGGAACTCGTGCGAGGCCATCGAGACGAAATTGCGCTGGAGCATGGCCATGCGCCGCTCGTTTTCCAGCGTGTCCTGCAGCATGGTGGTCTGCGCGGCCAGCGCGGCCTTGCTGCGCTCGAGCTCCAGCGTGTTGTCGCGAAAGCGCACCACCGCGCGCGCGATCTCGCCGATCTCGTCGCGGCGCCCGGCGCCCGGTATGTCGACGTGCGGGTCGTTGTCGGTGATGCGGTGCATGCGCTCGACCAGCGCCGCGATCGGGTTGGACACTGCCCGCACCAGGTAGGCCACCGCGGCGATCACCAGGCAGCACGACACCAGGATGGCGCCGGCGATCAGGCGCTGCGCCTCGCGGTAGGCGTCGGCCTCGCGCTCGGTCGCCGCGGCCGCGCCGGCCACGTTGCGCTCGGTCAGCGTGCCGAGCGTGCCGTTGGCGCGCTCGAACGCATGGCGCGACTCGCCGCGGTACAGCGCCACCGCCGGCGCGGTGTCCTTGCGGTAGGCCAGCGCCACCACGTCGTCCACGCACTGGCGGTAGGCGGCCCATTGCGCCATGAACTGCTCGTAGAGCGCCTGTTCGGCCGGGTCGTGCGCGATCTTGCCGTAGCGCCCCTCCACCTCGCGGATCACGTCGTCCAGCCGGGCGATCTGCGCCTGCGCCGCGCGCAGGTCGGCGCCGGTGGTGGCGATCAGGGCATCGCCCTCGAAGGCGCGGTAGTCGGAAATATAATTGTTGAGGTCGCCGAGGATGCGGTTGCTCTGCAGCCAGCGCCCGCTGATCTGCGCCGACACGCTGTGGAAGTTGCTCAGGCGGTTGATGCCGAACAGGCCCACGCCGGCCACCAGCAGCAGGAACAGCACGAACACGAGCGACAGCCGCACGCGGATCGGCCGCAGCATCGGCACCGAATCGGGCAGCCCGGCCAGGCGCCGCCCGAGCCCGCGGCGCACGCGCCGGCCGCCCGGCGCCGGCTGAATCGGGTGATTCATGAGACTGTCATCCTGGAAATCGCTTACGCTCTGCCCGCCCGCACCACCGAGGAACGCCATGCACGACGCCAGCCGCAAGATACTCTGCATCGAGGACGATGCCGAAACGGCCGCCCTGATCGCCGAGGAACTGGTCGAGCGCGGCTTCGACGTGAGCATCGCGCATGATGGCGAGCAGGGCCTGGCCAGCATCCTGCGCGACGCGCCGGACCTGGTGCTCTGCGACGTGAGTATGCCAGTGATGACCGGCTTCGAACTGCTGGAGAAGATCGCCGCGCTGGCGCCGCGCTTCGCCGACATGCCGTTCGTGTTCCTCACCGCGCTGGCCCAGCGCGAGGCCGAGCTGCGCGGCCGCCGGCTCGGCGCCGACGACTACGTGACCAAGCCGGTGGACTTCGACATCCTCACCAGCATCGTCGAGACGCGGCTGGCGCGCGTGGCGCGCACGCGGCACGGCCTGCCCGACGTGCAGTTGAGCGAGCGCGAGGTGGAGGCGCTGGTCTGGTCCGCGCGCGGCAAGACCTCCGGCGAGATCGCCACCATCCTCGGGCTGTCCAAGCGCACGGTGGACTTCCATATCGACAACGCGCGCCAGAAGCTCGGCGTGGCCACGCGCATCGAGGCGGTGGTCAAGGCGGCCTCGGCCGGCATCATCAAGCCCTAGCGCGGCACAGCGGCCCGGCAAGGCGGCCCGGCGGCACCGCCCACTGTGATCAATCACAGTTTCGGGCCGACCCCATCCCCCATAGAATCTGCCCACTTTCATCGCTCCCGGAGCCTGGGCCGGTTTGCCCGCGCCGACGTTATGAGCAGATTCGCCCCTCCCCGGCCGTCACTGGCCGACCTCGGCAGCGCGCCGCCGCCCGCGCGCGAACCGCGCCGCGCGACCACGCTGATCCATATCGGCGCGCGCGCCGCCAATGCCGCCGGCGACGAAGCCCTGGCCGACTACCTGATGGCCGCCTGGCGCCGCCTGCACGTGGCCAGCCGCCGCGCGCCGCGCTGCCCGCGCTGCGGCGCGGGCGCGGCCTTCCACAGCACCGACGAGGGCGGCCTGCCGCAGTTCCAGTGCTCCGGCTGCCGCCAGCCGTTCACGCGCCTGACCGGCACGCCGATGGGGCGCCTGCGCCTGGGCGACAAGGCCGAAGCGTTCTTCCATCTGGTGTCGCACCAGATCACCACGGCGGAAGCCGCGCGGCGGCTGCTCATCAAGAGCGAGACCGTCAAGCACTGGTCGCTGCAGACGCGCCTGTGGCTGCTCGCGCTCGATCCCACCGGCGCGTGGGAACGCCGCGTCCTGCTCGGCGTGCGCTACGCGGTGCTGCCGGAGGGCGACCCCGTGAAGCCGCTGGCCGCGTCGCCCGCGTGCCGCTGCGCGGTAGCCTCCGACGACAGCGACGCGCTCGCGGAAATGGAAAGCCCGCCGCTGCTGGTGCGCGTGTGCCCGGCGTGCGAGCTGAAGGCGCACTGACTTTTCCCCTTTTTCCGTCGACATCCGCCGCGCGCCGAACCGGCGGCGCCGCGCGCGGCGCTAGTCGCCCGTCCGCGCGCCGGCGGTCTCGAACACCTCGCGCAGCCACTGCGCGAACACGCGCACGCGCGACGAAAGCTGGCGGTTATGCGAATACAGCACCGACACCGACATCGGCGGCGGCGGCAACTGCGGCAGCACCACGCGCAGGCGCCCGTCGGCCAGTTCGCCGGCCACGCGGTAGCGCGGCACCTGCACCAGCCCGAGCCCCGCGACCGACGCGCCCGTGTAGAGATCGGCCCCGGTGACGGACACCGTGCCCGGCAGTTGCACGGCGCTCACGCGGCCGTCCACGGTGAATTCCAGCGGCACCACCCTGCCGGTGGCGCTCGAGATGTAGTTGACCGCGCGATGCGCGGCCAGCGCCTCCAGGTCCGCCGGCTCGCCATGCCGGGCCAGGTAGGCGGGGCTGGCCACGGTGACTTGCTCGAGCAGCGCCACGCGCCGCCCCACCATCGACGAGTCCTGCAGGTTGCCCGCGCGCAGCACGCAGTCCACGCCTTCGCGCACGAGGTCCACGAGGCGGTCGTCCTCGCCGATATGCACTTCCAGCTCCGGGTACTGCGCGAGGAAATCCGGCAGCGACGGCACCACGAAATGCCGCGCCAGCGTGCCTTGCAGGTTCACGCGCAGCAACCCCTTCGGCGCGGTGTTGCGGAACGACCCCTCGGCTTCCTCGAGGTCGGCGATCAGGCGCACGCAGCGCCGGTAGTAGGCGTCGCCGTCGTGCGTGAGGCGCACCGTGCGCGTGGTGCGCTCCAGCAGCCGCGTGCCGATGCGGCGCTCCATGCGCTTGATCAGGTTGGTGATGGTGGCGCGCGGGATGCGCAGGTCCTCGGCGGCCTGGGTAAAGCTCTGGCGCTCGGCGATGCGCACGAACGCCTGCATTTCCTGGAAGCGGTCCATCGCGGTGGCGGTCAATTATTGAGGAAGATGGAGCAATGATACCAATTCCCGGCCGATTATCCATTCACCGGAATGGTCCATGACCCGACACCGGCCGGGTCAACGGCCAGATCCCGCGCGCCAGCGGCGGCATCGCCTGAGCGCCGTCGCGCGCGCGCGGCAAGCCATCGCAGACCCCGGGGCGGGCCGCGTGCGTCCCGCCGGCCCGCGGCCGGGAGCCGCGCCGGGCCGGACAAACCCCGGGCCGCCTGCCTACAATGAAACTCCCATCACACCGCCGGCCAGCCCCCGCACATGACCCTGCACCGCGCATCGAGGCGGCTTCTGGCCGGCCTGCTGGCCTGCGGCCTGCCGCTGTGGGCCGCCGCGCAGGCCGCGCCGCCCGGCGTGGCGTTCTCCACGGACACGCCGGGCGGCGCGCTGCCGGCCGGCTGGAAGAACCTGCCGGTGGCGCACGGCAAGATGACCACGCGCTACAGCCTGGTGGCCGACGGCAACGTCACGGTGCTGGAAGCCAACGCCGACGCCTCCGCCTCGGCGCTGATGCACGACAGCGACATCGATCTCGCCGCCACGCCCCGGGTAAGCTGGCGCTGGAAGATCGAGCAGCCCGTCGACAACGCCGACAACCGCGTGGCCGCGCAGGAAGACGCGCCCGCGCGGCTGCTTTTCCTGTTCGACGGCGACAAGGAAAAACTCTCGCTCGGCGACCGCGCCGCCATGCAGCTCGCGCACACGCTGGCCGGCGAAGACCTGCCCTATGCCACGCTGATGTACATCTGGTCCGACAGCGTGCCGGTGGGCACCATCCTCGACAACCCGCACACCTCGCGCGTCAAGATGATCGTGGTATCGGGCGGCCCCGGCGACGTCGGCAAGTGGCTGTCCCTGAGCCGCAACGTGGCGCAGGACTACGAGCGCGCCTTCAAGGAAGCACCGGGCAGGCTCACCGCCTACGGCCTGCTCACCGATACCGACAACACCGGCGCGGCCGCGCGGGCGTGGTATGGGGATGTCCGGTTTTCGGCGGGGAAATAGCGCAGCAGGCGAAAGCGGGGGGATTTACGCGAAGGGGTTCAGCAAGCGAGCGCCGCAGCCCGCGAAGTCATCGACATTGCGGGTCACGACCGTGAGGTCATGCACCAGCGCCGTCGCCGCAATCAGCTTGTCCAGCGCATGCTCCGCGTGCGGTACGCGCAGGCGGCCCCAGACCTGACTGACGACATCGTCGATGGGCAAGATCCGCTCTGCGAATTCGCTCAACACGGACTCGAGCCAGGCCCCCAGAGCGGCAAACTGCGCGGTATCTCCGCGATGCCGGATCAACTCGACGCCACGCTGCAGTTCGCCGACCGTGACCACGGAGAGAAACAAAGCGGACTCTCGTTGCGCGGCCTCGCGGAAAAAGTCTCGCACCCCCGGGTTGGCGCGCTCGCGCTTGCGCGCTTCGCTGATGACGTTGGTATCAATCAAATACATGGACGGCCCCGGACGACGGATCGAGCCGCTCGAAATCGCTGTCCTCGCCGACATCCGGCATGCTGGCCAGGATGTCGGCAAAGCTCCTGCGCCGGGTTGCCGACAGGGCCTGTGCGAGGATCTCGCGGTGTTCCGCCTCTGCGCTGCGCCCGTGCGCGGCGGCGCGCTCGCGCAGCCGCTGCACCAGTGCCTCGTCAATCCCGCGAACCAGGAGAGTGGCCATGATTTCCCCTTCCGATACTGTCACGCAAGAACGATAGCACTGCTATCAACAAGGGGCAATCGGCGCACCGCCAGGAAACCCGGCACCCGCCGAGAAGAGGCGGCAGCGCCACTCAAATGATCAATCCGCGTGAATCCCCCGCTCCCGGATCAGCTTGCCCCACTTCTGCGTTTCCTCGGCGAGGTGCTTGCCCAGTTGCGCCGGCGTGCTGCCGATCGGCTCGGCGCCGATGCCGGCCAGGCGCGTGCGCACCGACGGCCTGGCCAGCGCGGCGACCATCGCCTGGTTCAGGCGCGCGATCACCTCGGGCGGCGTGCGGGCCGGCACGAAGGCGGCGAACCACGGCGACAGGTCGTAGCCCTTGACGCCGGCCTCGGCCATCGTGGGCACGTTGGGCAGCGTGGTGGAGCGCCTGGCGGTCGTCACCGCGATGGCCGTGAGCTTGCCGGAGTCGATGTGCGGCTTGGCCGAGGTGATGCTGTCGAACATGTAGTCGACCTGCCCGCCGAGCAGGTCGGTCATGGCCGGGCCGCTGCCCTTGTAGGGCACGTGCAGCATCCTGACGTCGGCAAGCGAGGTGAACAGTTCGCCGGCGAGGTGGATCGAGGTGCCGTTGCCGGCGGAGGCGTAGGTGTACTTGTCCGGGTTGGCGCGCGCGGCGGCGATCAGGTCCGGCACCGTGGCGGGCAGCTTCCTGGCCTTGTTGGTGACCAGCACGTTGGGCACCACCGCCAGCAGCGAGACCGGCGCGAAGTCCTTGACCGGGTCGTAGTTCAGGCGCCCGTACAGCGCCGGGTTCACCGCCATGCCGTTGGCCACGATGATGAGCGTGTAGCCGTCCGCGGGCGAGCGCGCCACCATCTCGGCGCCGATGTTGCCGCCCGCGCCGGGGCGGTTTTCCACCACGATGGCCTGCCCGAGCGAGGCCGACATTTCCTCGCCCAGCGTGCGGGCGATATTGTCCATCGCGCCGCCGGCCGGGAACGGCACGACCCAGCGGATCGGCTTGTTGGGCCAGGCGGCATGGGCCGCGGGGACGGCGGCCAGGGTAGCCAGTGCGCAGGCGGCGCCGACGGCGAGGTTGCGCAGGAATGGCAGGCGCATCGAAGTCTCCTCTTGGGATTTATTGAATTTATCGGGTCCGGCGCGCGGCGGCGCTACCGGATCGACGACGGATGCTGCGCCAGCGGCGTGACGTGGATGGCCATGTACGGGAACAGCGGCAGGCCGGACAGCATCGCGTGCAGCGCATCGTTGCTTTCGGCATCGAACACGCTGTAGTTGGCGTACTCGCCCACCACGCGCCAGATGTGCGGCCATTTGCCCTGGCGCTGGAGGTCCTGCGAATAGGCCTTCTCGCGCGCCTTGATCTCGTCGGCCAGCGCGGCCGGCATGTCGGCCGGCAGCTTCACGTCCATTCTCACCAGGAAAAGCATGTCGTCGTCCTTGTCTTGTCATGTCGACGCGCATCGATGCGCATCGACGGGTTTCGGCGCGCTCAGGCGCGGCGGTAGTGGGCCAGCTTGTCCTCGTCCAGCGCCAGGCCCAGGCCCGGGCCGGGCGGCAGGTGCAGCGCGAAGTCGCGGTATTCGGGGCGCGCGGTCACGATGTCGTCCTTGAGCAGCAGCGGGCCAAACAGCTCGGTGCCCCAGGCCAGTCGCGGCAACGTGACGAAGCCGTGCGCGGCGGCGATGGTGCCCACGCTGCCTTCGAGCATGGTGCCGCCGTACAGCGCGATGCCGGCGGCGTCGCCCACCGCGGCGGTGCGCAGCATCTCGTAGATGCCGCCGGACTTGGAGATCTTCAGCGCGAACACGTCGGCCGCGGCCTGGCGCGCCAGGTCCATCGCGTCCTCCGGGCCGCACACCGCCTCGTCGGCCATCACCGGCACCACGAAGCGGGCCGCCAGGCGCGCCAGCGCGCCGCGCTGCTCGCGCGGCACCGGCTGCTCCACCAGGTCGATGCCGGCGGCTTCCAGCATGGCGATGCCGGTGGCGGCCTCGGCCTCGTTCCAGGCCTGGTTGACGTCCACCGTCACGCGCGCGCGCTCGCCCAGCGCGCGCTTGATGGCCGAGACGTGCGCCACGTCCTCGCGCACCGGGCGGCGGCCGATCTTGAGCTTGAAGGTATTGTGGCGGCGCGCCGCCAGCAGCGATTCGGCCTCTTCGATGTCGCGGCCGGTGTCGCCGCTGGCCAGCGTCCACAGGCAGGCCAGGTTGGGACGCACCGCGCCGCCCAGCAGCGCCGACACTGGCAGGCCCAGGCGCTTGCCCTGCGCGTCGAGCAGCGCCGACTCCAGCGCCGACTTGGCGAAGCGGTTGCCGCGCGCCACCGAGCCCAGGCGCTGCATGGCGGCGTGGACATTGCTCGCGTCGAGCCCGGCCAGCGCGGGCGCCAGGTAGGTGTCGATGGTCAGCTTGATGCCTTCGGGACTTTCGTCGCCGTAGCTCAGGCCGCCGATGGTGGTGGCCTCGCCGATGCCCTCGATGCCGTCGCTGCAGCGCAGCCGCACGATCACCAGGGTCTGGCGCTGCATGGTGGTCATGGCCAGCTGGTGGGCACGGATGGTGGGCAGGTCGACCAGGATGGCTTCGACGGAGGTGACGGTGGCTTTCATGCTTGCGTGACTACCTTGATGTCCGCCGGGCCTGCGGAGGGGGAGTGGCCCGGATTCGCTGCACGCAGTATCCGGCTTGACATCGGGGGTGTCCAAGACCGAGTATGTCCCGATCCATACCTTTAGAGTATAGAAAGGAGGCGCCGTGGAGCTTCGCCACCTGCGCTATTTCCAGGCCGTCGCGGAAGAACTCAACTTCACCCGCGCGGCCGAGCGCCTGCATATCGCCCAGCCGCCGCTGTCGCGCCAGATCCGCCAGCTGGAAGACGAGATCGGCACGGTGCTGCTGGACCGCTCCTCGCGCGCGGTGCGGCTCACCGAGGCGGGCCGCTTCCTGCTGGAACAGTCGCTGCAGCTCGGCCAGCGCATCGACGAGATCGTGGAAGGCACGCGGCGCATCGGCCGCAACGAGAAGCGCTGGTTCGGCATCGGCTTCGTGCCGTCGGTGCTGTACGGCTTCCTGCCCGAGCTGATCCGGCTGGTGCGCGGCTCCGACGCGGCGCTGGAGGTAGGGCTGTCCGAGCTCACCACGGTGCAGCAGCTCGAAGCGCTCAAGGCCGGCCGCATCGACATCGGCTTCGGCCGCATCGTGCTGGACGACCCCGCCATCACCCGCACCGTGGTGATGGCCGAACCGCTGATGGTGGCCGTGCCCGGCGGCCACCCCGCGCTGGCGCGCCCGCCCATGACGCCCGACCAGCTCGCCGCCCACCCGTTCGTGCTCTACCCCGCGCGCCCGCGGCCCAGCTACGCCGACCACGTGCTGGCGCTGTTCCGCACGCGCGGCCTGCAACTGCGCGTGGCGCAGGAAGCCAACGAACTGCAGACCGCCATCGGGCTGGTAGCCGCCGGGCTGGGCATCTGCCTGGTGCCGGCGTCGGTGCAGCGGCTGCACCGCGACGACGTGGCCTACATGCCCATCAACGCGCCCGGCTTCACCTCGCCGGTGATGATGAGCTACCGCACCGACGACCACTCCGCGCTGCTGGCCGAAGTGATCGCTCGCGTGGGCAAGCTGGCCGGACGCGGCGCCGAAACTGCTGCGGTGCGCAAAAAACCGCCATTTATCCCATGAACGGGTGATGCGCGCCCGCCGGCCGGTTTGGAAAGAGGAAGAGAGAAGAAACCAGAACAACAAGGACCCCGGGACAAGCACGATGTCCCCACCCCTCGCACGCCCGCGCCCCGGTCCACCACGCCCACCACGAAAACACGAGAATGCGATGTCGTGGCCGCCAGAACCGGTAACGGCAGGATGCCAGCAGAACCACCAACCCCACCACGAAACCACCAACAACCAGAAACCCCAACGTTTCTGCCCCTGCCGGCCAGGCAGTCCGCTTTCTTGGCCTACTTTCTTTTCGGACAAAAGAAAGTAGGTCGCGCCGGGGGCGCGAAAGCCTTTGACTTTGACGTTCAGCAGTTGAAGTTAAGCCTTTGACCTCGAAGCCAAAGCTTTCAACCTCAAAACCCCCCTCACCCTTTCAAATACATATTCAACCTCTTAGCCGCATTCCGCAAATGCGTCTCCGCCGCTTCCGCCGCGCGCTCCGCATCCCCCGCCACGATCGCCTCGTAGATCGCCTTGTGCTCGTCCTGCACCGCCTCGACGAGATTGGCGTGATGACTCTTGGTATTGCTCCTGGCCTGCCGGATCACGCGCCGCGCGCCGTGTTCGAGATGCTCGCTCAGCGCCTGGAAATGCGGGTTGTGGGTAGCCTCGACGATGGCCTGGTGAAAAGCAAAATCCTCCTCGTCGCCGAGCCGGTCGTTGGCGATCTCGTATTCCATGCCGATCAGCGCGCGCCGGATCCGCTTGAGGTCCTCGGGCGTGCGGCGCATGGCCGCGAACCGGGTGGCGGCCACCTCGATCGTCACCAGCAGTTCCATCACCATCGCCAGCGAGTCTTTCTCGTCGATGGCCACGTCCTGCATGCGGAACGCCTGGCGCTGGCTGCGCTCGGTCACGAACACGCCGCTGCCGGCCTTGGGCGCGACCAGGCCTTCCGACTTGAGCTGCGACAGCGCCTCGCGCACCACCGCGCGGCTCACGGAAAACTGCTCGCACAGCACGCGCTCGCTCGGCAGGCGGTCGCCCACGGCGAACTCGCCCGTCTGGATCGCGTGAATCAGGCGCCTGGCGATTTCGTCGGGCAGGTGCCTGGGCTCGGGATGGAACATGGTTCCCTCCGGGCGCTGGGTCAACGGTGGCGAGGCACCGGTCACGGTCTTGTTCACTGCTTGCTCCCTGGCGTCAGCCGCCCCGCGGCTGCGCATGATTCTTGAATTGGCCTTACAGGTCAATGTAGCACGTCTTGATCGGGGTGAAACGTGCGGAATGCCCCGACACGGCGCCTGCGGCCATTTCCCCCGGCTTCCCGCAAAGTCAGCACACACAACGGAAAGCGGCAATGATGACGGTTGCTTGAGGCAAGCGCCGGCTGCACCTTGGTAGAAACCCTCACAGCGCGTACTTCGCCGTTGACGGCTTCCGCGCATCTCCCTATAGTAAACCTGTCAGACCACTTTAACCACAGGTCAGACCGCCACGGCGGACCTATCCCAGCGGCCCCGGACGATCCCAACAAGATAAGGAGACACTCATGAGCGGTAGCCGCATCCCCCGTCCTTTGTTCGCAGCCGCGGCGCTTTGCCTGCTGGCCGGCGCGGCATCGGCGGCGCCGGTGAAGGTCGCGCTGGTCGAGACGCTGTCCGGGCCGCAGGCCTCCACCGGCCTGATGTTCCGCGCGGCGGCGCGCTATGCGATCGACAAGATCAACGCCGCCGGCGGCTGGAACGGCGAGCCGCTGCAACTGGTCGAGTACGACAACCAGGGCGGCCCGGCCGGCGCCGCCGACAAGCTCAAGGCCGCGGTGGCGGACGGCGCGCAGATCGTCATGCAGGGCTCGTCGTCGGCGGTGTCGGGCCAGATCACCGAGGACGTGCGCAAGTACAACCTGCGCAATCCGGGCAAGGAAATCCTGTTCATGAACGTCGGCGGCGAAGCGATGGAGCTGACCGGCGAGAAGTGCCACTTCTACCATTTCAAGTTCGCCACCAACGCGCAGATCCGCGTCAAGGCGCTGGTCGGCGCCATGAAGCCGCTGCACGCGCTGGGCACGCGCGTGTACGCGATCAACCAGAACTACTCGTGGGGCGCCGACATGGAGAAGGCGACCATCGACTACGCCGGCCCCGGCGGCTACACGGTGGTGGAGAAAACCCTGCACGACGTCAACAAGGTGCAGGACTTCTCGCCCTACGTGGCCAAGATCGCCGCGGCCAAGGCCGACAGCGTCATCACCGGCAACTGGTCCAACGACCTGCTGCTGCTGATGAAGGCCAGCAAGGCCGCCGGGCTGAAGACGCGCTTCGCCACGGTGTTCCTCGACCAGCCCGGCAACATCGGCAACGCCGCCGACGTGGCGCTCGGCCACTTCGTCGCCCATCCGTTCAACGCCGAGGCCAGCGGCGCCGACAGCGAGCGCTTCGCCAGCGACTTCAAGGCCAGGCAGGGCCACATGCCCGCCTACATCGAGCCGCAGACCGTGTTCGCGGTGGAGATGCTGGGCGAGGCCCTCAAGACGGTCAAGCCCGAAGGCGGCAAGCTCAACACCAGCGCGCTGGCCAAGGCGCTCGAAGCGGCCCGCATCAAGACCTCGATGGGCGAGATGAGCATGCGCGCGGCCGACCACCAGGTGCTGCTGCCGATGGTGGTGTCGGAAGTCTCCAGGGACGCCAGGTTCAAGGTGGACGGCACCGACATGGGCTTCAAGCCGGTCAAGACCTTCTCCGCGGCCGAGGCCGCCACGCCGCCGCAGGCCAGCTGCAAGATGCAGCGCCCCGGCTGATCCGCCGCCTTCGCCCGGCACTCCGCCAGCACCACGCCAGCACCACACCAGCAAGACCGGCCCGGTTCCCGCCTTCCCGGCGCGGACCGGGCCGGACGCGGCCGGCCGCATCGCGCACCGCCGCGCGCCACACCGGCTCGTTGCAAGGAAGCCTTCATGGAATATCTCATCGTCTCACTGCTCAACGGCGCCATCTACGGCCTGCTGCTGTTCATGGTGTCGGCAGGGCTGACGCTCATCTTCGGCATGATGGGCGTGCTCAACTTCGCCCACGCCTCGTTCTACATGCTGGGCGCCTACTTCGCCTACGCGCTGCAGGGCACGCTCGGCTTCTGGCCCGCCATCGTGGTCTCGCCGGTCCTGGTCGGCCTGGTCGGGGTGGCGGTGGAGCGCTTCTTCCTGCGCCGCGTGCACCACCACGGCCACGCGCACGAGCTGCTGCTGACCTTCGGCCTGTCGTTCATCATCGCCGAGCTGATCAAGCTGTTCTTCGGCAACTTCCCGGTGGACTACCGCATCCCGGCGGCGCTGGACTTTGCCGCGTTCCGGCTGGGCGCCTCGGCCTATCCGTTCTACCGCGTGTTCATGGGCGCCATCGCGCTGGCCATGTTCGCCGTCATCTACCTGCTGCTCACGCGCACGCGGGTCGGCATCGTGGTGCGCTCGGCCATCTACAAGCCGCGCATGGCCGAAGCGCTCGGCCACAACGTGCCGCTGGTCTTCATGGGCGTGTTCGGCATCGGCGCGGCGCTGGCGGGGCTGGCCGGCGCGGTGGCCGGCGCGTTCTACACCACCAACCCCAACATGGCGCTGGAGCTCGGCGTGATGGTCTTCGTGGTGGTGGTGGTCGGCGGCCTCGGCTCGCTCGGCGGCGCCATGCTGGCGTCGCTGCTGATCGGGCTGATCACGTCGTTCTCGGTCGGCATCGACCGCAGCCTCGCCGACCTGCTCGCGCTGGTTGGCGCGGGCGCCTGGGCCGAGGACGTCGGCGGCCTCTTGACCCTCAAGCTCTCCAGCCTGGCCGGGACCATCCCGTTCGCGCTGATGCTGCTGATTCTGCTGGTGCGTCCGTCCGGGCTGATGGGCGAGAAGGAGTAAGCATGACCCAAGTCCCCCATTCCCCGCGCCTGCCGCGCGCCACGCCCGCCACGCACGCCGCGCCCGCCCCCCGGCTGTCGCCGGCGCAGAAGATCCTGCTGCTGCTCGGCACCGCCGCGCTGGTGGCGCTGCCGCTGGTGCTGTCGCCGTCGCTGGTCAACGCCTCGATCCAGATGCTGATCGCGGTGCTGTTCGCCGCCGCCTTCAACCTGCTCAGCGGCCAGGGCGGCATGCTCTCGTTCGGCCACGCGGCCTACTTCGGCATCGGCAGCTTCGCCACCGTGCACGCCATGAACGCCTTCGGCGGCAACGGCCTGCTGCCCACCCCGCTGCTGCCGCTGGCCGGCGGCGCGATGGGCCTGCTGGCCGGGCTGGCCGCCGGCTGGTTCGCCACCAAGCGCACCGGCGTGTACTTCGCCATGATCACGCTGGCGCTGGCCGAGCTGCTGCATTCGCTGGCGCCGCACCTGAAGGGCTGGTTCGGCGGCGAGGCCGGCCTGTCCACCATGCGCATGCCGGCGTGGGGCCTGAGCTTCGGCGACAGCAACCAGGTCTATTACCTGACGCTGGCCTGGGTGCTGCTGTCGCTGGCGCTGCTGTACCTGTTCACGCTCACGCCGGTGGGGCGCCTGACGCTCGGCCTGCGCGAGAACGCCAACCGCCTGCGCTTTCTCGGCTACGACACGCACCGCCTGGGCGTGCTGGTGTTCGCGGTCTCGGCCATGTTCGCCGGCGTTGCCGGCGCGCTGCAGGCCATCAACATGGAGGCGGCCAACTACGTGGTGTTCGAGTCCTCGGCCTCGGCCGCGGTGGTGCTCAACAGCTACATCGGCGGCGTGAAGCTCTTCCTCGGGCCGGCGCTGGGCGCGGCGGTGATGACGTTCTTCGGCTACGCGGTGTCGGACCTGACGCGCTCGTGGCTGCTGTACCAGGGCATCGTGTTCGTGCTGGTGATGCTGTTCATGCCCACCGGCCTGGCCGGGCTGATCCAGTCCTTCGTCACCCACGGCAAGACCTACGGCCTGCGCGCGCTGCTGCCGGTCACGCTGGCCTATCTCGTCGGCACGCTGCTGCTGGCCTGCGGCACGGTGTTCACGGTGGAGATGCTGCAGCGCTTCTTCTCGCAGGACTACCGCTCGATGGCTTCCCTCAACGGCGGCGCCGGCTGGCCCGCGATCCCGCTGTTCGGCCGCGAGTGGGACCCGGTCTCGCCGCTGACCTGGCTGGTGCCGGCGGCGCTGCTGCTGGCCGGCATCGCCACGGCGCGGCTGGCCAACGGCCGCTGGCTGCGGCTGAAGGAGGCCGCGCCCGCCGCCGGGACGGAAGCCGCCGGCGCCGCCACCACCGCCCGGAGGACCCCGGCATGAGCACGCGCATGAACACCGGACCGATCCTTTCCCTGCGCGGGCTGCGCAAGTCCTTCGGCGACATCGACATCATCCGCGGCGTGGACCTCGACCTCGCCGGCGGCGAGCGGCATGCGCTGATCGGCCCCAACGGCGCCGGCAAGTCCACGCTGTTCCACCTGATCTCCGGGCGCCTGCCGCTCACGCACGGCGAGATCGTGCTGGGCGGCGAGCCGATCCAGGGCTTGTCGCCGCAGCAGATCAACCACCGCGGCCTGGCGCGCTCGTTCCAGATCACCAACATCTTCGCCGGCCTGAGCGTGTACGAGAACCTGCGCCTGGCCGTGATGCGGCGCCACGGCCTGCAATACACGCTGTGGAAATTCGCCCACAAGCTGCGCGCGGTGCGCGACGAGACCATGCACCTGCTCGGGCAGGTGCGGCTGGCCGCGCGCGCGCAGGACACCGCCGGCGAGCTGTCGTACTCGGAGCAGCGCTCGCTGGAGATCGCCATGACGCTGGCCTCGGACCCCAAGGTCATCATGCTCGACGAGCCGATGGCCGGCATGTCGCAGGAAGAGACCGACTACACCGCCGGCCTGATCCGCGAGATCGCGCAGGGCCGCACGCTGCTGATCGTGGAGCACGACATGGACGTGGTGTTCGCGCTCAGCGACCGCATCAGCGTGCTGGTCTACGGCGAGATCGTGGCCACCGGCACGCCCGACGAGATCCGCAACAACGCCCGCGTCAAGGAAGCCTACCTGGGCGAAGAGGTCAGCGTATGAGCACGCCATCCATGCAGAACGAGAGCGGCGCCCCGCTGCTCGCCGTGCAGGGCCTGCACGCGCACTACGGCAAGAGCCACATCCTGCACGGCGTGGATTTCCACGTCGGCCACGGCGAGGTGGTCAGCCTGCTGGGCCGCAACGGCTCGGGCCGCTCCACCACGCTCAAGGCCATCATGGGCCTGGTGCCGCCCAGCGCGGGCGAGGTCAGGCTGCGCGGGCGCGACCTGGCCGGCGCGCAGTCCTACGCGATCTGCCGGCGCGGCATCGCCTACGTGCCGGAGGAGCGCGAGGTGTTCGCCAACCTGAGCGTGGACGAGAACCTGCGCATGGGCGAGCAGCGCGCCACCGAAGGCGCGCCGCAATGGACGCTCGAGCAGATGTTCGACTACTTCCCGCGCCTCAAGGAGCGCCGCAACACCAAGGCCGGCAGCCTCTCCGGCGGCGAGCAGCAGATGCTGACCATGTGCCGCTCGCTGCTGGGCAACCCGCTGGTGATCCTGATCGACGAGCCCACCGAGGGCCTCGCGCCCAAGATCGTGGCGGTGGTCGGCGAGGCCATCCAGGACATCCACCGGCGCGGCGTGTCGGTGGTGCTGGTCGAGCAGAAGCTCGCCATCGCGCTGAAGGTCTCCAGCCGCGTCTGCGTGATGGGCCACGGCCGCATCGTCTACGAAGGCACGCCCGCGCAACTCACTTCCAATACCCAACTTCTGAAGGACTGGCTAGCCGTATGAGCACCTCTTTGCCGACTGGATACCCCAACGCGCAACCGTTCGCGCGCGCCACCTACCCCGGCCTGGCCGGCAAGGCCGTGCTCAACACCGGCGGCGCCAG
The DNA here is from genome assembly GCF_000395345.1 of Cupriavidus sp. WS. NCBI lineage: Bacteria > Pseudomonadati > Pseudomonadota > Betaproteobacteria > Burkholderiales > Burkholderiaceae > Cupriavidus > Cupriavidus sp. WS. The sequence goes on from NZ_AQPL01000367.1 coordinate 16,782, forward strand.
CGGCATCGGCCGCGCGATGGCGCACGGCTTCGCCCGCCACGGCGCGCGGCTGATGCTGCTGGACCTGGACGCGGACGGGCTGGCCACCACCCGCGCCGAGCTGGAAGCGGCGTATCCGGAAGCCCAGGTCGATACCGTGGTCGCCTCGATCACCGACCCCGACGCCGTCGAGCGGGCCTGCGCCGCCACCGAGGCGCGCTTCGGCCGCATCGACATCCTGCTCAACAACGCCGGCATCTCGATGAACAAGCCCGCGCTGGAACTCACGCCAGAGGACTGGCGCCGCGCCATCGACATCGACCTGTCCGGCGTCTTCTACTGCGCGCAGGCGGCGGCGCGCCGCATGGTGCGCCAGGGCGGCGGCAACATCCTGAGCACCGCCTCGATGTGGGGCCTGGCCTCGTCGGCGCGGCGCCTGGCCTACTGCGCGGCCAAGGCGGGCGTGGTCTCGCTCACCAAGTCGCTGGCCGCGGAATGGGCCGAGTACAACATCCGCGTCAACGCGGTGTGCCCCGGCTACACCAGCACCGCGCTGATGGAAACGCTGCTGGCGCGCGGCGCCATCGACGGCGAGGCGCTGCTCGCGCGCACGCCGCTGCGGCGCTTCGGCTCGCCCGACGAGATGGCCGAGGTGGCGCTGTTCCTGGCCTCGGACTCGGCCGCCTTCATCACCGGCCACGCGCTGGTCTCCGACGGCGGCTGGACCGCGGACGGCTTCTGAACGGCGCGCGGCGCCACCTCCCGCACACGACACCGAACACAACACGGCCGGCCACGACCGGCAACCGAGGATTCTCAAATGTCTGAACGTAGCGCCCTGCGCCCCGCCGCCGAATGGGTGGAACTGCGAGCCACCGACGAAGACTGGGCCCGCGCGGACCCGGCCCTGCTCGGCACGCTGCTGAGCCACCTGCACCTGATCCGCGGCTTCGAGGAAGCCGTGCTCGAACTCGCCGCCGAAGGGCTGGTCCACGGCCCGGCGCATTCCAGCATCGGCCAGGAAGGCGGCGCCGCGGGCTCCATCGTGCCGCTGACCGGCGCCGACCAGATCAACGGCTCGCACCGCGGCCACCACCAGTTCCTGTCCAAGGCGCTGGGCTACCTCGCGCCCGGCGGCATCGACCCGCGCGCGCCGCTGGCGGACGGCGTGCAAACGCTGCTGCAACGCACGCTGGCGGAAATCCTCGGCCTCGCGCAAGGCTACTGCAAGGGCCGCGGCGGCTCCATGCACCTGCAGTGGGCCGAGGCCGGGGCGCTCGGCACCAACGCCATCGTCGGCGGCGGCGTGCCGATGGCGGCCGGCGCGGCGTGGTCGCACCGCCACGCCGGCACCGACGCGGTGGCCATCACCTACTTCGGCGACGGCGCGGTCAACATCGGCTCGGTGCTGGAGACCATGAACCTGGCCGCGGCGTGGAAGCTGCCGCTGTGCTTCTTCATCGAGAACAACCGCTACGCGGTCTCCACCACGGTGGAAGAGTCCACCGCCGAGCCGCGCCTGTCGGCGCGCGGCATGGGCTTCAACATCCCGAGCTGGAAGGTCGACGGCATGGACCCGCTGGCGGTCTGGCTGGCCACGCAGGAAGCGCTCGCGCACATGCGCGCCGGCCGCGGCCCGACCGTGATCGAGGCGGACCTGTACCGCTTCTTCCACCAGAACGGCCCGTTCCCGGGCAGCGCCTTCGGCTACCGCAGCAAGGAAGAAGAGCAGCAATGGCGCGCGCGCGACCCGCTCGACCTGATGGCGCGCCGCATGCAGGAGCGCAAGCTGATCAGCGCCGACGAGATCGCCGCGCTGCGCGAGCGCGTGCGCCAGGCCATGCGCGAGGCCGCCGCCGCGCTGACCGAGGCCGACCCGTCCGGCAAGGCCGGCAAGCGCCGCATCCGCCCCGAGCTGTGGCCGAGCCCGGATTTCCGCGACGTGGGCATCCGCGGCGACCTGTCCGAGCTGGAAGGCCTGCGCTGCGAGGAAGAAGCAGGCTTCGCCGGCAAGCTGGCGCCGCGCAAGTTCATCGACGTGGTGGCCGACGTCATGCACCGCCGCATGGAGACCGATGCGTCCGTGGTGGTGATGGGCGAGGACGTGCACCGCCTCAAGGGCGGCACCAACGGCGCCACGCGCGGCCTGCGCGACAGCTTCCCCGAGCGCGTGCTGGGCACGCCAATCAGCGAGAACGCCTTCGTCGGCCTGGGTGGCGGGCTGGCGCTGGACGGCCGCTACAAGCCGGTGGTGGAGTTCATGTACCCGGACTTCATGTGGGTGGCGGCCGACCAGGTCTTCAACCAGATCGGCAAGGCGCGCCACATGTTCGGCGGCCAGAGCGACGTGCCGCTGGTGCTGCGCACCAAGGTGGCGATGGGCACCGGCTACGGCTCGCAGCACTCGATGGACCCGGCCGGCATCTTCGCCACCAGCCCGGGCTGGCGCATCGTGGCGCCGTCCACGCCGTTCGACTACGTGGGCCTGATGAACACCGCGCTGGCCTGCAAGGACCCGGTGCTGGTGATCGAGCACGTCGACCTGTACAACGCCACCGGCGTGGGTCCGGTCGAGGACTTCGACTACCACCTGCCGGTGGGCAAGGCCGCCGTGCGCCGCAGCGGCGCGGAGCTGACCGTGCTCACCTACCTGTCGATGGTCGGCCACACGCTGGAAGCGGTGGAGCAGACCGGCATCGACGCCGAGGTCATCGACCTGCGCTGGCTGGACCGCGCCAGCCTGGACTGGGACACCATCGGGCAGAGCATCCGCAAGACCAACAACGTGCTGATCGCCGAGCAGGGCGCGCGCGGCACCTCCTATGGCGGCTGGCTGGCCGACGAGATCCAGCGCCGCTTCTTCGACTGGCTGGACCAGCCGGTGCAGCGCGTGAGCGGCGCGGAAGCCGCGCCCAGCATTTCCAAGGTACTGGAGCGCGCCGCCGCCGCCCGCACCGAGGAAGTGGCCGAAGGCCTGCGCCAGGCCATGCGCGACAAGGGCGCGGCCTGAGCGCCGCCGCCCGGTACCCCGAGCACACCGAACACGCCAGACACAGCAAAGGAATTCCGATGAGCCTGAACATGATCGTCCCCCTGGAGGTCGGCATCGCCGTGCGCGACCTGCCGCGCATGCGCCGCTTCTACGAGCAGGTGCTGGGCCTGACCTTCGTCAGCGAAGTCGCCGTGCCCGCCGACAAGGCCGCGCAGGCCGCCATGCACGCCGCCGGCTACACCGCGGTGCGCCTGCAGACACCCTACGGCGAACGCATCAAGCTGCTCGCGCCGGCCCAGGCGCCCGCGCCCGAGGTCGCGCCCGCCTACATCCTCGACAAGGCCAACGCCACCTACCTCACCTTCATCGTGGCGGACATCCAGGCCGTGGTCGACAAACTGCTGGCCGCCGAAGTGGAATTCCTCACCGGCCCGCAGCGCGTGGAAGTGCGCCCCGGTACCTACCTGGCCTTCTGCCGCGACCCCGAGGGCAACGTGCTAGAGATCGTGCAATACGCGGACATCGCGGCCTACCGCCCCGACCTGCACCAAGCGAGGACCGCCTGACATGGCCACCCTGTTGCGCATGCCCGAGGTGGCGGCCAATGCCACCCACGCCACGCTGCAAGCGTGGGCCAGGAACGAAGGCGATGCCGTGGCCGTGGGCGACTGCATCGCCGAGATCGAGACCGACAAGGCCGTGGTCGAGCTCAACGCCGACACCGCCGGCGTGCTGGGCCGCCGCCTGGTCGCGGCCGGGCAGGACGTGGAAGTCGGCGCGCCGATCGGCGTGCTGCTCGTCAATGGCGAGACCGGCGTGGACGTGGATGCGCTGATCGCGGCGGCTGGCGGTGCGCCGGCATCGCAGGCGGAAGCGCCAGCGGAAACCGCCCCGCCCGCCGCCATCGATGTTGCTGGCGGCAACACAACGCAGGCCGCCCGCGTCTTCGCCAGTCCGCTGGCGCGCCGGCTGGCCGCGCAGCGCGGCCTCGACCTCGCCGCGCTGCGCGGCAGCGGGCCGAACGGCCGCATCGTCAAGCGCGATGTCGAGCAGGCCGCGGCGGTTCCCGCGCCCGCGAGCGCACCCCCGGTCGCGCCGCAGGCGCAGGCCAACACACCGGCCACCGCCGCGTTCACCGAGATCCCGCACAGCAATATGCGCCGCACCATCGCGCGCCGGCTGGGCGAGAGCAAGTCCACCATCCCGCATTTCTACCTCACGGCGGACTGCCGCATGGAGCGCCTGTTGGCGCTGCGCGCGGAAATCAACGCCACCGCGCCGCGCAAGATCTCGGTCAACGATTTCGTCGTGCGCGCCGTGGCCGTGGCGCTGCGCGAAGTGCCCGCCGCCAACGTCGGCTGGACCGACGCGGCCATGCGCCAGTACCACCAGGCCGACATCGCCGTGGCGGTCTCCACCGACGCCGGGCTGATCACGCCCATCGTGCGCGCGGCCGACCAGAAGCCGCTGTCGCGCATCAGCGAGGAAATCGCCGACCTCGCCGCGCGCGCGCGCGCCTCGCAACTGCGGCCCGAGGAATACCAGGGCGGCAGCTTCAGCGTGAGCAACCTCGGCATGTTCGGCGTGTCCGAGTTCTCCGCCATCATCAACCCGCCGCAGGCCGCCATCCTCGCCGTGGGCGCCACGCAGGCGGTGCCGGTGGTCGAGGACGGCGCGCTGCGCGCGGGGCAGGTGATGCGCTGCACGCTGTCGGTGGACCACCGCGCCATCGACGGCGCGCTGGCCGCGCAGTGGCTGGCCGCGTTCAAGCGCCTGCTGGAAAACCCGCTGGCGATGCTGATCTGAGGACCGCGACGTGGACAATGCCTCGTTTGACATGATCGTGGTCGGCGGCGGGCCGGGCGGCTACGTGGCCGCCATCCGCGCCGCGCAGCTCGGCATGACGACCGCGCTGGTGGAGAAGGCGCAACTGGGCGGCATCTGCCTGAACTGGGGCTGCATCCCGACCAAGGCGCTGCTGCGCTCGGCCGACGTGCTGCGGCTGGTGCGGGACGCGGCCGCCTACGGCATCAAGGTGGCGGCGCCGGCCGCCGACCTGCCCGCGATGGTGGCGCGCTCGCGCGCGGTGGCCGCGCAGCTCAACAAGGGCGTGACGGGCCTGATGAAGAAGAACGGCGTGACCGTGCTCGCCGGCCACGGCCGCCTCGCCGGCAAAGGCCGGCTGGACATCGCCGCGCCGGATGGCAGGACGCGCACGGTATCGTCCGCGCACATCGTGCTCGCCACCGGCGCGCGCGCGCGCCAGTTGCCCACAATGCCCGCCGACGGCAAGACCGTGTGGAGCTACCGCGAGGCGCTGGCGCCGCCGGCGCTGCCGCGGCGCATGCTGATCGTGGGCGCCGGCGCCATCGGCATCGAGTTCGCCAGCTTCTACCACGCGGTCGGCGCGCACGTGACGGTGATCGAAATGGCGGACCGCATCCTGCCGGTGGAAGACGCCGACATCTCCGCGCAGGTGGCAGGCAGCCTGGCGCGCGACGGCATCGTGCTGCATACGTCCACCGGCATCGCGCAGGCCGAACGCACCGGAGCCGGCTGGACGGTCACGCTGCAAGGCGGCAAGCCGGATGGCGCGAAGATCGAGGCCGACGTGGTGCTGGTGGCCGCCGGCATCGTCGGCAACGTGGAGGGGATCGGGCTGGAGAACACCGCGGTCAAGGTCGAGAAGACGCACATCGTCACCGACGGGTTCGGCCGCACGGCGGAGCCCGGCGTCTACGCCATCGGCGACGTGGCCGGCCCGCCGTGGCTCGCGCACAAGGCCAGCCACGAAGGCGTGATCTGCGTGGAGCACATCGCCGGGCTGCAGCCGCACGCGCTCGACCCCGCTCGCATTCCGGCCTGCACCTACAGCCATCCGCAGGTGGCCAGCGTGGGCCTGACCGAGGCGCAGGCGCGCGCGCGCGGCCACCAGATCCGGGTCGGCAAGTTCCCGTTCGCCGCCAACGGCAAGGCCATCGCGCTGGGCAGCACCGGCGGGCTGGTCAAGGTGGTGTTCGACGAAGGCAGCGGCGAGCTGCTCGGCGCCCACATGGTCGGCGACGAAGTGACCGAGATGATCCAGGGCTACGCCATCGCGCAGACGCTGGAAACCACCGAGGCCGACCTGATGGCCGCCGTGCTGCCCCACCCCACCATGTCCGAGGCCATGCACGAAGCGGTGCTGGCGGCCTACGGGCGCGCGCTGCATATCTGAAGCCGCGCCGCATTCCTGGAGAGACAAAGCATGTACAACTTCGACCAACGCACCCTGCTGCTGACCGGCGCCAATGGCGGCATCGGCCGCGAGACGGCCCGGCTGTTCCTCGCGCACGGCGCCAACCTCGTGCTGGCCGACCTGGACGAAGCCGGCCTGGCCGGCTTCGCGCGCGAACTCGACCCCGCCGGCGAACGTATCGCCACGCTGCGCATGGACGCCGCCAGCCCCGACGACTGCGCGCGCGCCGTGGCGCTGGCGCAGGACCGCTTCGGAGGCATCGATTTCCTGGTGCCCTCGGCCGGCCTGTACCAGGCGCAGCCGGTCGCGCAGATGAGCGACGCGCAATGGCGCCAGACGCTGTCCATCAACCTCGACGGCGTGTTCTATCTTGTGCGCCGCGCCATTCCCGCGCTGCGCGAGAACAGCGCCATCGTCAACCTGACCTCGGTGGCGGCGCACCGCGGCGCTTACTACAATGCGCACTATTCGGCCTCCAAGGGCGGCCTGCTCAGCCTCACGCGCAGCCTGGCGCGGGAACTCGGGCCGCGCACGCGCGTCAACGCTGTATCGCCCGGCGTGATCGAGACCCCGATGACCACCGAGCTGATCCAGAAACGCGGTGCCGACTCCATCGAGCAGACCCCGCTCAAGCGCCTCGGCCAACCGCGCGAGATCGCCACCGCGATCGGCTTCCTGTGCAGCGACGCGGCCAGCTTCGTCACCGGCGAAGTGCTGCACGTCAACGGCGGCCTGTACATCGCCGGCTAGGAAGTCGTTTCAAAAAGATCCTGGCGTTGTTGCGCGGCCTTGTCGTACTACTTGTACTGTCTGCGGCCGCACGCCTAGCCAGGACCGCTTCGCTTCATTTTGAAACAACTTCCCGGTCGGACGCCGCCACATGCGCCAGCGCGTGCGCGCGCATCCTGCTAATCTGCCGCCTGTGGCTCGCCGCCCATCCTCCCAACACCGCTACGGAACCAGACCATGCTGAACCTCCAAGACCCCTCCCTGCTGCGCCAGCAGTGCTATGTCGACGGCCGCTGGATCGACGGCGAGCGTCATATCGACGTCACCAACCCCGCCACCGGCGCGCGCGTGGCCCAGGTGCCGCAGCTCGGCGCCGATGAAACGCGCCAGGCCATCGAGGCCGCCAACCGCGCGCTGCCGGCATGGCGCGCGCGCACCGCCAAGGACCGCTCGGCGCTGCTGCGCAAGTGGTTCGAACTGCTGCTGGCCAACCAGGACGACCTGGCCCGCATCATGACCGCCGAGCAGGGCAAGCCGTTCGCCGAGGCACGCGGCGAGATCGCCTACGCGGCCTCGTTCATCGAGTGGTTCGCCGAGGAAGGCAAGCGCGTCTACGGCGAGACCATTCCCGCGCCGGTCAGCAACCAGCGCATCGTCGTCACCAAGGAGCCGGTCGGCGTGTGCGCTGCCATCACGCCGTGGAACTTCCCGGCGGCCATGATCACGCGCAAGGCCGGCCCCGCGCTGGCGGCCGGCTGCACGATGGTGGTCAAGCCCGCCTCGCAGACGCCGCTGACCGCGCTGGCGATGGCGGTGCTGGCCGAGCGCGCCGGCATCCCCGCCGGCGTGCTGTCGGTCATCACCGGCTCGGCCGGCGCCATCGGCGGCGAGCTCAGCACCAACCCGCTGGTGCGCAAGCTCACCTTCACCGGCTCCACCGAAGTGGGCCGCACGCTGATGGCGCAGACCGCCTCCACCATCAAGAAGGTATCGATGGAACTGGGCGGCAACGCGCCGTTCATCGTCTTCGACGACGCCGACCTCGACGCCGCGGTGGAAGGCGCCATCGTCTCCAAGTACCGCAACGCCGGCCAGACCTGCGTCTGCGCCAACCGCCTGTACGTGCACAGCAAGGTCTATGACGCCTTCGCCGAGAAACTGGTGGCCGCCGTGCGCGCGCTCAAGGTGGGCGACGGCATGGACGACGGCGTGCGCATCGGCCCGCTGATCGACGGCAAGGCCGTGGCCAAGGTCGAGGAACACATCGCCGACGCCCTCGCCAAGGGCGCGCGCGTGCTGGAAGGCGGCAAGCGCCATGCGCTGGGGCAGTCGTTCTTCGAGCCCACCGTGCTGGCCGACGTCAAGCCCAACATGCTGGTCGCGCGCGAGGAAACCTTCGGCCCGCTCGCGCCGCTGTTCCGCTTCGAGACCGAAGACGAAGTGGTGGCCCTGGCCAACGACACCGAGTTCGGCCTCGCCAGCTACTTCTACGCGCGCGACCTCGGCCGCGTATGGCGCGTGTCCGAGCGGCTGGAGTACGGCATGGTCGGCGTCAACACCGGCCTGATCTCCAACGAGGTCGCGCCGTTCGGCGGCGTCAAGCAATCGGGCGTGGGCCGCGAGGGCTCGCACTACGGCATCGAGG
>NZ_AQPL01000368.1:0-6803 GCF_000395345.1 Cupriavidus sp. WS
GGGCGTGGGCCGCGAGGGCTCGCACTACGGCATCGAGGATTACCTCGTCATCAAGTACACCTGCATGGCGGGCATCTAAGCCGGCTGCGCACGGCGGGAGGGCGCGCGTCCCTCCCGCTTTTTCTCGCTTTCTCCCCTTTTTCCCGTCTCCCCGTTTCCCTTCCCACACCCGCCATGCAGATCGACGGCAATACCCGCCTTGTCGGCATCATCGCCGCGCCCGTCGCGCACGTGCGCACGCCGCAGCTATTCAACGCCTCCGCCGCCCGCCAGGGCCTGAACGCGACCTGCGTGCCCTTCCACGTCGAGCCCGCGCAACTGCCGGCCTTCCTCGCCGGCGTGGCCGGCGCGCAGAACCTCGACGGCCTCGTGGTCACGATCCCCCACAAGGAAACCGTGGTCGCCGCCTGCGGCGCGCTGACCGAAACCGCCCGCCTGGTCGGCTCCGTCAACGCCATGCGCTTCGACCGCGCGCAAGGCCACTGGATCGGCGGCAACTTCGACGGCGACGGCTTCGTGGCCGGCCTGCGCGAACGCGGCCACCGCCTCGCCGGCAAGCGCGTGCTGCAACTCGGCGCCGGCGGCGCCGGCAAATCGATGGCCTACGCCATCGCCCGCGAGCAGCCGGCCGAACTGGTCATCCACAACCGCTCCGCCGCCAAGGCCGCCGAACTCGCGGCCAGCCTGAAAGCCATCCTGCCCGCGGTGAACATCCGCGCCGGCGACGACGACCCCGCTGGCTTCGACGTGGTGGTCAACGCCACCGCGCTCGGCCTGCGCGATACCGACCCGCTGCCGATCCCCGCAACCCGGCTCGCCGCCGGCACGCTGGTCTGCGAAGCCGTGGTGCGCGACGGCGACACACCCCTGCTCAAGGCCGCGCGCGAGCAAGGCTGCGCGGTGCATCACGGGCAGTGGATGCTGTATGGGCAGATCGTGGAGATTGCGCGCTTCCTGGGGGTTGGGCTGGAGGCGGCGTTTGTTGAGCGGATATTGGGGCCGGCGGGGTGAGTTGACACGGGCATGCAATGCCGCGGCCGGAACCGTTCAGCAGGTATCCGGCGCGGCCTTGCGGATTCCCACTCAGGCCGCGACGGTAATCCCGGCGGCATGCTTGCGACGCGCGGGCTGCACCACGATCTCCACATGCTGGTCGAGCGACACCAGCGCCTGCATCAGCCGCTCCAGCGAAATATTCTGGAGCTTGTAGCGGCGGACCTGGGACACCTTGGGCTGGGTCATGCCGGTAATGGCGGCCGCCTCCGTCTGGCTCAGGCCCCGCTTGTCGAGCAGCGCATTGAACTTGAACGCGAGCGCGGCCTTTGCGGACAGGTCTTCGGCGTCGTCGAAACCGAGGTCTGCCAGTACGTTGTCGGTGCCCTGGAGTTGGCGCTTGCGATGCATCATGTTCTCCCGTTCAAACCGTGAATTATATCTGTTCGGATATATAATACAGGAAGCGAGGGAAGGTAGCAAAAGAGATTCGCTTTGTCTCTCCAATTCGACTTGCCGCATGCATTGCCTGGCATCCGCCTCCACAACCCTCGAGGGGGAGGGCGGACACAAGGCTCGGGTGAGAGACCGGCGAGAGACGACCGGCAAGCCCGAAGGCTCCTCGCCTTGGTCCGCCCATAGAGCACGCAAGGCGCTTCGTAAGCGGCCCACTTTAAAGGCCAAAACCCTCGAATCCGTTACAGGCTTTTGGCTTTCTAGCGCGCGATGTACGAACAACGTGTTTAGGCATCCGCAAACGGATTCCTGAGCATCAGCCTTCCCTCGATGACAAGCCCGTGATGCATGTCCTCGGTGTAAAGCGTCTGGCAGCCTTCGATGGATGCGGCGGCCACAATGCAGGCGTCATAGAACGATATGCCGTGGCACTCAGCGACCAGCCGGGCATGATCGTGGGTTGCCGCCGTCAACGGCACGACATCGCAAAGGCCTTTCACTACGTCCAGGAATTGCCCGATATCAGCCCACGCCATCTTGAGCTTGCGCGCGCATACATTGGTCACCTCGTTGAGCACCTGCACGCTGATCGTCGGACGGAGCTTGAGCAGCGCCTCTGACCGACCGGCCTTCGCCTCGTCTGCCGACAATAGATAGAGCACGATATTGCTGTCGACAAAAATCTTATTCTTCGTCCCGCGCATTGGCCTCGTCCCGGCTGAACTTGAAGTCGGCGGGCAACTTGCCGCGCAAGCGATGCAGACGTGCCAGCAGTTCGTCAGAGCCCGGCTTCCTGCGTACCGCAAAGGTACGCGGCGCATCGACGACGATCTCAATGTCGTCACCCTCACGCAACTCCAATGCCTCCACGACGCTGGACGGCAGACGCACGGCGAGGCTGTTGCCCCATTTCGCGACTAACATGTGACGCTCCCGGAAGATATACATTTTCATTGTATATCCAAGCGACTGGTATGCGTCGGGCTCCACGGCATGCAATGGCTCCAATGATGGCCCGGCGAGCGCAAACACTCGCCGGGCCGTGCCTCAACTATCAGCGGCCGGTGCGGGTCCTATTCCGTTAAAACCGTTTTCTGTCCCCGCAGCGCTGCCAGCTCGCTCAGCACAAGCGTCTCATGGGCGAGCCCCGCTGCCAGTGAGAAAATTCCGCTTTGTACTTCCTGATTCAACGCCCCGCACGCATTGCCTGACGCGGCATAGTCGCCGGTCATGCAGAGCAGTGCGTAAAGCTGACCTGCTTTCTCTGTCGCCAGGCTCAAGGGCGTTTCGGATGGCGCGTGGGACGTGACGAACAGGTCGGCGCCGGTGTGTTCGGCGGTGATGCCATAGCGGGTGTGTTTAGGCATGGCGCGCCCTCCTGAACGATACGGATGCGCGCGGGAGGGTGGTGATGGAGATTGCAATTTGCCCGGAATGGGCGAGCGAAGACCGTTGCATGGAGCATGCCTCCTTCTTTAGCGGATTCGATCCCGCTCCCCGCTGTCAGTCGGGGTGGGCGGGCGCAAGGCAAGGTGACAGACCGACAAGAAGGCGCCGGCGAGCCCGAGGGCTCCCCTGCCCAGGCCCGCCCGTATAGGCGTGCAAAGGCACGACGGACGCAATCATACCGCCTTGCGGCGGGCGTCCACCTTCTTGTTCGAGCTGTCAACTCGGTCGCCACAATCGCAGCGACCCGGCCAGTATAGATTCCTGTGCAGCGCCCAAACCCATCGGCAACAACTTTTAACCCTTGTTGCCGCACCCGTCGCCTCAGATCGCCCCATCGGCACGCAGCACGGCAATCGCCTGCGCGTCCACACCCCAATCCCGCAGAATCGCCCCGCTGTCCGCCCCCGGTTCCACCGGCGCGCTCGGCACGCCAGCCGGCGTGCGGCTGAAGCGCGGGGCCGGGGCCGGCTGCACCACGCCGTCGATTTCCAGGAAGGTCTCGCGCGCGCGGTTGTGCGGGTGGCGGGTGGCCTCGTCCCAGTCGAGCACGGGCGCGAAGCAGGCATCGCTGCCTTCGAGCAGTTCGCACCATTCGTCGCGCGTGCGGGTCAGGAACATCTGCGCCATGCGGGCCTTGAGCGCGGGCCACTGGCGCTTGTCCAGCTGCGCGTCGAAGGCGGGGTCGTCCAGCCCGCAGCGCTCGCGCAGCAGCGCGTAGAACTGCGGCTCGATGGCGCCCACGGCCACGTATTTGCCGTCGGCGCAGGTGTAGGTGTCGTAGAAGTGCGCGGCGCCGTCGAGCAGGTTGTCGCCGCGCTGGTTGCTCCAGCGCCCGCCGGCCTTGAAGCCGTACATCATGGCGCCGAGCAGCGCGGTGCCGTCGGTCATGGCGGCGTCCACCACCTGTCCCTTGCCGGACTGGCGCGCCTCGGCGAGCGCGCACATCACGCCGAACGCCAGCAGCATGCCGCCGCCGCCAAAGTCACCGATGTAGTTGAGCGGCACCGCCGGCGGCCGGTCCGGGCGGCCGATGGCGTGCAGCGCGCCGGCGATGGCGATGTAGTTGATGTCGTGGCCAGCGGCCTGCGCGAGCGGCCCGTGCTGGCCCCAGCCGGTCATGCGGCCGTACACCAGCGCGGGGTTGCGCGCGAGGCAAGCGTCGGGGCCCAGGCCCAGGCGCTCCATCACGCCGGGGCGGAAGCCTTCGATCAGGACGTCGGCGCGGGCGATCAGGTCCAGCACGGTCTGCGCCGCGCCGGGCTTGCGCAGGTCGATGGCCAGCGAGCGGCGGCCGCGCGCGGTCACGTCGCAGCGGGCCTTGCCGGCGCTGGTGGCGGCGGGCGCGCCGGGCGCCCGCGGCCGGTCGACGCGGATCACCTCGGCGCCCTGGTCCGCCAGCATCATCGCGCAGAACGGCGCCGGGCCGAGCCCGACCATCTCCACCACCTTCAGTCCCGCCAACGGTCCCGCCATGTCTTGTCTCCGGTTGTCTGCGCTGCGCCGGGCCCATCCCCGGATGCGTCTTGCCGGATAGTTTGCCACGGCCGCCGCCGCGGGAAATCGTCAATACCGACGAATCCCGGCCCGCCTCACGCTGCAAGCACCGCGAAGGCGGGCGGGTTGGCGGCCAGCGCGCGCCGCAGGGCGTTGGCGGTGAGCTCCTCCAATGCTGCCGGCACGGCCTGCCCGCTTCGCGCCAGCGCGCCAGCCACGCTCACCACCTTGTCGGCGCGGTAGCGGCGGCCGCTGCCGATGGCGGCCTCGAAATCGTTGGCGCGCCGGTTGATCTCCTCCGGCTCCGCCGCCACCAGCAGCACGGCGTGGGCCAGCACCACGTGCAGCGCGGCATCGGCGGCGCCGGCCGCCCGGCGCCAGTATTGCGCCGTGCCGGCGATCTTGCGCGCGTCCGTCTGCGGCCCCCACGCGAGATTGAAGCGGCCGTCACAGAAAGAGCCATCCACGGCCTGCCAGTGCGTGCGCAACCCAAGCTCGGCCAGCGCGCCGGCCAGCACTTCGCACAGGTGCAGGTAGACGCGTTCCGCGTGCGTGCCCGCGCCGCCGCGCACCGGGTAGGCCAGGCTCAGGTTGAGGATGCCCGGGCCCTGCGGCACCAGCCCGCCGCCGGACAACCGCAGCCATACCGGACAGCCGCGCGCGGCGAAGTCACGGCGCGCGGCTTCCAGTTGCGCATGGCGCAGGTAGCTGCGCGGCACCACCAGCGACACCGGCGCCTGCCACAGGTGCGACAGCCAGCGGCCGGCGGCGGCCTGCTCGAGCATGGCGTGCTCGGCGTGGAGGGGATCGGGGTCGGTTGGGTCGGGGGTGAAGGGGGTGAAGGGCATGGGTTGCGCCGTAGTGTGGTGACGTTGCACGGATACCGCTGTTCAATACCACCTCGCCCTCGCCCGAGTGGTGACTTGCCTTCAGGCCAGCCGTTCGAGTTGCTGGCCGACGTCATCCAGCCATGCCTGCTGCCGGCCGGCAATCGCGGCGAATCCCGCGCTGGCCAGCGGATGGCCGGCAAGCCGCTGCCAGTAAGCGCGGGCCAGCGGCAGCATCTCGTGCCAGACCGCGACCGGCGGCTGCGCGGGCGGCGTGAGCGGGTCGAGGTCGTCGCGCATGGCGCCGCTGTCGTGGGGCCGCAGGCCCATCGGCAGCATGTCGTAGGTCGGCGTCAGCGGAAACGGCAGCGCGCCGTCATGCAGGAAGGCCAGGTTGCCGAAATGCATGTCCGTGTTGCCGATCAGCCGGCCGAAGGCATAGAGCCGGCCGGCATCATGATGTGCTTGCTGCGTGATCACGCCCTGCGCGAACAGCGCGTCCGTCACGGCCGGCCACGCACTGCTGCCGCATCCGACGAACTCCGCGTCCAGCGCGTCCAGCGACACCACGCCGCGCCGGCCGCCCTGCTCGGTGCGGTCGAAGCGGGCGACCTGCAAAAAGCGCTGGCCGCCGGCATCCAGCAATTCGCTCTGCGCCGCGGGCAAGCCGTGCCCGGCCAGGTGCCGCAGGGCGAGGTGCTCGGCCAGCAGCAGATCCCGCCAGCGCTGGCTGATCGCGCTGTCCTGCGCGGCGCTGAACTTGACCAGCACATCCCGCCCGTCCACCTGGACCGCGAACTTCGGCTGCTCGCCGCCGGCGCTGGAGCCGATCCGCTCGCCCGCCATCGAGCGCGCCGCCAGTTCCGGAAAGCGTTGCGCGCGCTCGCCGGCGGCGATGCCTTCCGGCCGTTGCGCGAGCCAGGCGTCGCGGCTCAGGTCGCCCAGCAGCAGGTTGCCGGTCACGTCATGCTGCCCCGCCGCCAGCGCGACCAGCACGTGGTCGTCGGTCCAGTTCCGCGGGTCGTCGGGCAGGCCGAGCCCGGCGGCGCGCTGGCGCGCCCAGTGCCGGCCTAGAAAGCCCTGCGGGCGCATGTCCTGCAGCCACCACGGCAGGCCTTCGAAGTGGCGATCGGGCTGGCCCGCCTCGCGCACGACAAAGCCCGGATGGACTGGCAACAGTTCGCCCCATTGCTCCAGCCTGCCGGCGGCCGTGACACGGTACAACGCCAGCTGGGCCTGCCCCGCCACGCTGCGGCGCGCCAGATACTGCGCGGCCTTGGCCTTGCCGATGCGCAGCACACGGTCGCTCGCGGCCGCGATGCGGCGCGACAACGTAGGCTGGCTGATCCCCAGCCGCTCGCACAGGTACCCCGCGTTGGCGGGGCCACTGCCAAGCGCGTCGAGCAGCGCGGTGATGTGGGCAGACATGAATAGATACTGAATGGATCGATGTACGAGAAAATGATTGTATATCAATCGCTTAGTAACGTCTTATCCCATCTTTGCCGTGGAATATGAATAGATATTGAATAGATACGAAAGTGCCTTTCACGTTCCACGACCCTCTTCACCCCCCTCTTCACC
>NZ_AQPL01000369.1:0-26518 GCF_000395345.1 Cupriavidus sp. WS
CGTGGGTGCGTCGCCGGGCCGGCTTGTGTGTGGTGGCGGCGCCGCACGGAGCGGCGCGCCAGGGGCAGCATAGCCGGCAGGGCCGCCCGCGTCTTGCGTCAGGTGGCTACCTGACCGCTACCTGACCGCTATCGGATAGCGATCGGGTAGCCGTGCCAGCCGCCTCATCGTAGTGCCCCCGGCGGCGCTGGCGCAACCCGAATTTCCCGATCCCGCGGTCGTTTACGTTCGGAGGCCGGCATCCCGGGCTACAGCTTCGGCGGCGGCAGCAGGTCGCTGGCGGGAATCCACTTGTCGCCGGCCACCTGCATGATGCGGATGCGGTCGTTGCTCAGCCGGTTGGCGGCCGAGACGTTGAAGCCCGGGTTGCCGAGCGCGTCCTGCGGCAGCTTGGTGGCTTCCATCGCCGCGTTGAAGGTCTCCGGCGTCAGGTTGCGCCCCGCCTTGTCGGCGACGATGGCGAAAGTGGTGTAGGCGTAGTAGCTGAACATCGCGTACACGTCCGGCTCTTCGCTGAAGCGCTTCTTGTACGCCGCCGCCCATTGCCGCACCGCCGGGTTTGCGTCATCCGCGTAGGGCAGCATGATGAAGGCCGCCGCGTGCAGCCCCTGCGCCGCCTGGCCGCCCAGCTGCGGCACCTGGCGCGAGTAGTTGGCCGTGGTGCCGGCGAAGACCGGGGCGAAGCCGATCTTGCGCGCCTCCTGCGCCGAGGCCACGTACTCGCGCATGGTGGAGGCGTTGAACACGAGGTCGCAGTTGGCCGCCTTGAGCCGCGCCATCTGCGAGGAGAAATCCGTCGCCCCGCGCTTGTACGAGACCTTTTCCACCAGCGTCATGCCGCGGGACTTGAGGTAGGCCACCACGCCCTCCACGGATTCGCGCCCGTAGTCGTCGTCCTGGTACAGCGCGCCCACGCGCTGGTAGGGCTTCTGCTTCATGAAGTAGTCCATGATGGTCGTCGACATCAGGTAGTTCGACGGCCCCAGCGCGATCTTGTACGGGCTGGCCGGCTCGTACATGTCGCGCGCCGCGCTCTGCGGCATGAAATTGAAGACCTTGCTCTGCAGCAGGAACGGCAGCGTGGCCATGTTGGGCGCGGTGCCCAGGTGGCCCACGATGGCGAACACGCCGTCCTGCGTGACCAGCTTCTGCGCGGCCAGCACGGCGCGCCTGGGCTCGTAGCCGTTGTCTTCCACCACCACGCGGATCTTGCGGCCCTGCACGCCGCCGCGCGCGTTGATTTCCTCCACGGCCAGCGTCATGCCGTTGCGCGACTCCTTGCCGTAGTTGACGATCGGCCCCGACATGTCGGTGATCAGGCCGAGCACGATTTCCTTGTCGGTGACGCCGCGCGTGTCGGCGTGCGCGCCGGCGCCGAGCGCCAGCGCCACGGCGGCGAGGATGGTTTTCCGGATCATGGTTGTCTCCTTGTATCGTTGTTCGTCGTCGTTCGTCGTTGTTGGCCGTGCTGCTTCAATGCACGCTCTGCGGCGGCTCGAGTCCCGAATGGATCGCGGCCGGCGCGGGCTGGTCGGGTGTATCTGGCGCATGCGGCATATCGCGCGGACGGGGCCGCGGCGACCACGCCGACAGCCGCTGCCCGCCGCGCGCCAGCGCCGCCAGCAGCGGCGACACGTCCCAGTAGTCATAGGGATTGCCGCGCTGCCGGGCATAGCGCTCCAGCCCCGCCACCACGCGCGCCAGCCCGATGCTGTCGGCCAGCCACACCGGCCCGCCGAGGTAGTCCGGGAAGCCGTAGCCCGCCGTCCACACCAGGTCGATGTCGCCGGGCCGGCAGGCCACGCCCTCCTCCAGCAGCTTGGCCGCCTCGTTGATGAGCGGGTAGAGCAGCCGCTCGGCGATTTCCTCGTCGCCGACGTCGCCGCGCCGCGCCATGCCGTGCGCGCGGCCCAGCGCGCCGCACAGGCGCGCCACTTCCGGGTCCGCCACCGGCGCGCCGGCGGGATAGCGGTAGAAGCCCGCGCCGCTCTTGCAGCCGAGCCGGCCCAGCATGAACAAGGTGCGCACCACCGCGCGGTAGGCCGGGTCGGGCGGCAGGCCGCCCGCCTTGCCGTACTCCAGCACGATGCGCGCGGCCACGTCGATGCCGGCCAGGTCCAGCATCCGGCACGGCCCCATCGCCATGCCATAGGCTTCCATCACGGCGTCGAGCCGGGCCGGGCTCACGCCTTCCATCATCAGGAACTCGCTCTCGCGCAGATAGGCCTCGGCCATGCGGTTGCCGATGAAGCCGAAGCACACGCCGGACACCACCGCCGCCTTGCCCAGCCGCCGCGCCAGTTGCATGGCGGTGGCCAGCACGTCGGGCGCGGTGGCGCCGGCGCGCACCACCTCGATCAGCCGCCCGCCGTTGGACGGGTTGCGGAAATGCAGCCCCACGAAATCCGCGGCCCGCCCGCTGGCCTCGGCCAGCACTTCCACGTCCAGCGTGGAGGTATTGGTGGCGAGGATGGCGCCCGGCCGGCAGATGCGGCCCAGCCGGGCATGAACCTGCTGCTTGAGCGCCATGTCCTCCACCACCGCCTCGATCACCAGCCCGCAGCCGGCCAGCGCGCCGTGGTCCGGCGTGCCGGCGATCAGGCCCAGGCGCCGCGCCACCTGCGCCGGGCGCAGCCGGCCGGCGCGGAGGTCCGCGTCATACTGCGCGCGCACCGAGGCCAGCCCGCGCGCCAGCGCGGCCTCGCCGGTGGCCACCAGCGTCACCGGCAGGCCCGCGCCGGCCAGGCTCATGGCAATGCGGCTGCCCATCGTGCCGGCGCCGACCACGCCCACCGCGTGCAGCGCGCGCGGCGCCGTGCCCGGCGGCAGGCCCGGCACGCGCGCGGCCTGCCGCCCGGCCAGGAACAGGTGGCGCAGCGCCCGCGAGACCGGCGACACCGCGCTGTCCTTGCCGCGCGCGCCGCCGGCGCCGGTGATGCCACCCACGCCGCCCACGCCGCCGGCATTGCCGGTATGGCTGGCGGGGCCGCTGCCGCCCGTCTTGCCGGAATGGCCCATCGCGCCTCCTGTGCAGGCCGCCGCCGGCGGGCGTCAGGCCACCTTGGCCGGATACATCGACTCGATCAGCGCGCTGTACTTGTCGTTGACCAGCTTGCGCTTGAGCTTCATGGTCGGCGTCAGTTCCTCGTCCTCGGCGCCCAGGCGCGTCTCCAGCAGGCGGAACGCCTTGATCTGCTCCACGCGCGCGAACTGCTTGTTGACGCGGTCGATCTCCTGCCCGATCAGCGCCACCACCTCCTTGCTGCGGCACAGCGAGCCGTAGTCGGAGAAATGCACGTCGTGCTCCTGCGCCCACCGCTCCACGTTGTCCTGGTCGATCATCACCAGGCAGCTCAGGAACGGCCGGCGGTCGCCGATCACCACCGCGTCGGTCACGTAGGGGCTGAACTTGAGCTGGTTCTCCCATTCGGACGGCGTGACGTTCTTGCCGCCGGCCGTGATGATCAGGTCCTTCATGCGGTCGGTGATGTAGAAATAGCCGTCCTCGTCCACGCGGCCGATGTCGCCGGTGCGCAGCCAGCCGTCGGTCATGGTCTCGGCCGTCCTGGCCGGCTGGTTCAGGTAGCCCATGAAGACCTGCGGCCCGCGCACCAGCAATTCGCCCTCGTGGGAAATCCTCACCTCGGTATGCGGCAGCGCCACGCCGATGCTGCCCGGGCGCGTGCGGCCCGGCGGGTTGCAGGTGGCCGCGCCGGTGATCTCGGTCATGCCCCACAGCTCGTGCAGCTCGATGCCCAGCGCCATGTACCAGCGGATCAGGTCCGGCGAGATCGGCGCCGCGCCCGTCACCGCCAGCTGCACGCGGTTCAGGCCCATCATGCGGCGCACGTTGCCCAGCACCAGCGCATCGGCCAGCCACAGCCTGATCCGCGCGCCAGGCGACAGCCGCCGCGCCTGCCCGGGCTCCGGCACGCGCGCCTGCCCGGCGCGCAGCGCCCAGGCGTAGGCCCGGCGCTGCAGCGGCGTGGCCTCGCGCACGGCGATGGTGATGCTGGAATACAGCTTTTCCCACACGCGCGGCACCGCCAGGAAGGCATCGGGCTGGATCTCGCGGATATTGTCGAAAATGGTGTCGGGGTTCTCCACGAAGTTGGCCACCGCGCCGCACAGGATCGCGTAATACTCCCCGAAGAGGCGCTCGGACACATGGCACAGCGGCAGGAAGGCCATGCGCTCGCCGATGGTGGTGGCCGGCAGGAATTCGCGCTGCGTCAGGCAACTGCGCAGCACGTTGCGGTGCGACAGCATCGCGCCCTTGGGCCGCCCCGTGGTGCCGGACGTGTAGACCAGCACCGCCAGCGCGTCGGCGCTGCCCTCGGCGCGCATGGCCGGCAGCCAGCCCGGCTGCCGCGCGCGCGCCTGCCGGCCCAGCGCCAGCAGCGCGTCGAAGCTCATCACCGCGGCATCGTCGAAGCCCGACAGCCCTTCCATGTCGAACACCACCACGCGGCGCAGGTCCGGTACGCGCTCGCGCACTTCCAGGTATTTGTCGAGTTGCTCCTCGTTTTCCACGAACAGCACCACGGTGCCCGAGTCCTGGCACAGGTATTCCACCTGCGACGGCGAATCGGTCGGGTAGATGCCGCTGACCACCGCGCCCGCCGTGAGCGCGCCCAGGTCGGCCCACACCCATTCGCGGTTGGTGTTGGACAGCACGGAGACCACCTCGCCCGGCCGCAATCCGAGCTCGGCCAGCCCCACCGCCACGTCGGCCACGATCTCGCCCACTTCGCGCCAGGTATAGCTGCGCCAGATGCCGAGGTCCTTCTGCCGCATCATCACGGCGTCGCCGCGCACGTCCACGGCGTGCCAGAACATCTGCGGCACGGTCTGGAACGCGGCTTCGGACAAGGGCTGCATGGCGTGCGCGGCGGGTCTGGCCATTGGCGGGTCTCCGGGCTGAATCTGGTGGTCGGGTGGTCGGGGCGGGCGGCTAGCGCCAGGTCTTGCGCTTCTTCCAGCGCCGCTCGCCGCGCACGCCGCTGTCCTTCATGCCGAGGTAGAACTCCTTGATGTCGTCCTTCTCGCGCAGCGCCGCGCAGGTGTCCTCGGCCACGATGCGGCCGTTCTCCAGCACGTAGCCGTAGTCCGCCGCGTTGAGCGCCATGTTGGCGTTCTGCTCCACCAGCAGGATGGTGGTGCCGCGCTCGCGGTTGATGCGCACCACGATCTCGAAGATGTCCTTGGTCAGCTTGGGCGACAACCCCAGGCTCGGCTCGTCGAGCAAGATCAGCTCGGGCGCGGCCATCAGCGCGCGCGAGATCGCCAGCATCTGCTGCTGCCCGCCGGAGAGCAGGCCGGCGTCCTGCGCCGCGCGCTCGCGCAGCACCGGGAAATAGCCGAACACCGCCTCCATGTCGCGCGCCACGCCATCGCGGTCGCGCCGGGTGTACGCGCCCATCATCAGGTTGTCGCGCACGGACAGCAGCGGGAACACCTCGCGCCCCTCGGGCACGTGGCTCAGCCCGCGCCGCACGATCCGCGCCGGGTCCAGCCCGGTGATCGGCTCGCCCTGGAAGGCGATGCTGCCGCGCGTGGGATCCAGCACGCCGGAGATGGTCTTCAGGATGGTGGTCTTGCCCGCGCCGTTGGCGCCCAGCACGGTGGCGATGCTGCCCGGCGCCACCGCCAGGCTCACGCCGCGGATCGCCTTGACCGGCCCGTAGGCGCTCTCCACGTTGGCCAGCGCCAGCACGGGCGCCGGTGCCATGCCGCGCTGCGCGGCGGCGGCGTCGATGGCGGCCGGGTTCATGCCGCCCTCCGCAGCGAGGCCACGTCGTCCACCGTGCCCAGGTAGGCCTCGATCACGCCCGGGTGCGCCTGCACCTCGGCCGGCGTGCCCTGCGCCAGCACCTGGCCCTGGTTCATCGCCAGCACCCGGTCGGACACGCGCGAGACCAGGCTCATGTCGTGCTCCACCATCAGCACGGTGATGCCCAGCTCGCTGCGGATGTCGCGGATCCACCATGCCATGTCCTCGGTCTCCTCCACGTTCAGCCCGGACGACGGCTCGTCCAGCAACAGCAGGCGCGGCCCGCTGCACAGCGCGCGCGCCAGTTCCACCACCTTGCGCACGCCGTAGGGCAGCCCGGCCACCAGCGCGTCGCGGTGCGCCTGCAGGTCCAGCAGCTCGATCATTTCCTCCGCCTTGCGCCGCGCGGCCAGCGCCGAGCGGCGCGCGGCCGGCGTGAACAGCAGGTCCGCCCAGAAGCCGGCGGCGCGGTGCGTGTGGTGGCCGATCAGCAGGTTCTGCAGCACCGTGGCCTGCTCGAACAGCTCGATGTTCTGGAACGTGCGCGCAATGCCCTGCGCGGCGATCGCGTGCGGCGGCATGCGCGTGAGCGGCTCGCCCAGCCACAGGATCTCGCCGCCGGTGGGCGGGTAGATGCGGCTGATGAGGTTGAAGACCGTGGTCTTGCCGGCCCCGTTGGGGCCGATCAGCGTGAAGACCTCGCCGCGGCGCACGTCGAAGCTCACGCCGTCGAGCGCCAGCACGCCGCCGAAGCGCACGGTCAGCTCGCGCACACTCAGCAAGGTATCGGATTGGCTGTGGGACATCGCGCCCTCCCCTATTTCAGGCGCTCGGAGCGCTGGAACGCCTTCTGGCGCCGGAACATGCCCTGCCGGTAGAACGGAAACAGCTCCAGGTAGGTGCGCACCTTGCACCAGCGCCCGTACAGGCCCATCGGCTCGAACAGCACGAACGCCATCAGCACCAGCCCGTAGACCAGCGCCTGCAAACCACTGGCCTGCGCCACCGCCGGCGGCAGCCAGTCCTTGGCCAGCACGATCAGCTGCGGCATCACGATCAGGAAGGCCGCGCCCAGGAACGCGCCGTGCACCGAGCCCAGCCCGCCCACCACCACCAGCAGCAACAGGTCCACCGACTGCCCGATGCCGAACTGCTCCGGCGAGATGTAGCGCAGCTTGTGCGCGTACAGCGCCCCGGCCAGCCCCACCAGCGCGGCGGACAGCGCGAACGACAGCGTCTTGTAGCGCGCGAGGTGGATGCCCATGCTCTGCGCCGAGATCTCCGAATCCCGGATCGCGATGAAGGCCCGCCCGGTGGCGCCGCGCAGCAGGTTCAGCACCCCCAGCGTGGCCAGCACGCACACCGCCAGCGCCAGGTAATAGAACGCTGCCGGGCTGTCCAGCGTGTAGCCCGCCACCTGCGGCGCGCCCACCGCCAGCCCGGCGTTGCCGCCGGTCACGCTCTCCCAGCGCGCCAGCACCTCCTCCACGATGAAGCCGAAGGCCAGCGTGGCGATCGCCAGGTAGATGCCCTTGACCCGCAGCGCCGGCAGCCCGACCACCACCCCGGCCAGCGCCGACAACGCCGCCGACAGCAGCAGCGCCGGCACGAACGGCACGCCGCGGCTGGTCAGCCACGCCTGCGCATACGCCCCCACGCCGAGGAATGCCGCATGCCCGATCGACAGCAGCCCGGTGTAGCCGGACAACACCATCAGCCCCAGCCCCGCGATGGCGTACACCAGCACGAAGCCGAGCTGCGCGATCCAGTAGCCGCCGGCCCAGCCCGGCGCCACCAGCAGGCAGGCCAGCAACAGCGCGTACCACAGCCGCTGGCCGGGCTGGCGGGCCAGGCGCAGGTCCTGGCGGTAATCGGTCTTGAAGAGGAATCGCATCGCGCCGCTACACCTTTTTCCGCAGGTTCTCGCCAAACAGGCCGTTGGGCCTGACCGCCAGCATCGCCAGCACCACCACGTAGGCCGCCACGTCCTTGAAGCCCTCGGGCAGGTAGAAGCCCGCCAGCGACTCCACCACCCCGATCACCAGCCCGCCCACGATGGCGCCGGGCAGGCTGCCGAAGCCGCCCACCACCGCCGCCGGAAACGCCTTCAGCCCCAGCAGGCCCATGCTCGCGTGCACGAACGTGATCGGCGCCAGCAGCAGCCCGGCCAGCGCCGCCACCGCCGCCGACAGGCCCCACACCAGCCCGTTCAGGCGCCGCACCGGAATGCCCATGTAACAGGCCGCAAGCTGGTTCTGCGAGCTCGCCTGCATCGCCACCCCGATCCGGCTGTAGCGGAACACCCCGTACAACAGCACGCACAGCCCCGCCGTGGCCACGATCACCGTCACCTGCTCCACGCTCAGCACCAGCCCGCCCGCGCGCCACACCATGCCCTGGTACGGCACCGGCAGCGTATGCGTGCCCGCGCCGATGCCCGGCACCATCGTGATCGCCCCGCGCATCACGTAGCCCATGCCGATGGTCAGCATCACCACCGTGAACTGCGGCTGCCCGAGGATCGGCCGGATCGCCAGCCGCTCCACCAGCATGCCGAACCCCGCCATGCCCGCCACCGTCAGCGGCACCGCCAGCCACAGCGGCAGCCCCATCAGGGTCAGCACCACCCCGGCGAACGCGCCCAGCATCATGAACTCGCCCTGGGCGAAGTTCACCGTCTCGGTGGCCTTGTAGATCAGCACGAAACCCAGCGCGATCAGCGCATAGATGCAGCCCAGCGCGATGCCCGAGATGGTGAGTTGCAGGATCTCCAAGCTTGTCTCCTGTGCTGGTGCCGCGGGTGGGATTGGCGACGCGCGATGCGATGTGCCCGGCCGGCGCCGGCCCGTTCGCCAGTCGTGCCACCGTAGCAAAACTATCGGGGTGGCTCTTGTGCGGACTGGCTACGGAGGGGTTGGGGATTACCCACGGGCGGGCGCGGCGCGAGGCCGGCGCGGGTGGCGCGGGTTGAGCGTTCTCCGGCGTGGATGGCGCCGGAGAACGCTCCTCCCGGCGGATGGCCGGACAAGGACGGCCGCCCCGCAGGCGTCCGGCAACCCGCCGTTGATACAATGAGTGCCCCTTCAGCCCCGACCTCACGGCCAGCATGCCCAGCCCCGACCAGCCCGACAGCCCGCTGCAAGCCGCCTTCCTGCCGCACCAGGAAACCCTCGCCCCGCCCGGCCGCGTGTTCGGCGACGACGACAGCGCCGTGTACCGGACGCTGCTGGAGTCCACCAAGGCAATTCCGTGGAAGATCGACTGGGCGAGCATGGCGTTCACCTACATCGGCCCGCAGATCGAGGCGCTGCTGGGCTGGGCGCCGTCGAGCTGGAAGACCGTCAACGACTGGGCCGAGCGCATGCACCCGGACGACCGTGCCGCGGTGCTGGAATTCTGCGTCGCGCAGTCGAAGGCCGGCACCGACCACGAGGCCGACTACCGCGCGCTCACGCGCGACGGCGGCTACGTCTGGCTGCGCGACGTGGTGCACGTGGTGCGCAACGCGCAGGGCGAGGTCGATTCGCTGGTCGGCTTCATGTTCGACATCAGCGAGCGCAAGCGCACCGAGGAAAAGCTCGCGCGATTGCAGAAGGAGCTCGAGCACCTGTCGTTCCGCGACGGCCTGACCGGCGCCGGCAACCGCCGCATGTTCGACGACGTGATGGCGCGCGAATGGACGGCGGCGAAGGCAACCGGCAAGCCGCTGTCGCTGCTCATGATCGACATCGATTTCTTCAAGTCGTACAACGACTACTACGGCCACCTGCAGGGCGACGCCTGCCTGAAGCGGGTCGCCGCCATCCTGAACCGGGTGGCCGGCGCGGACAACTTCCTCTGCCGCTTCGGCGGCGAGGAGTTCATGCTGGTGCTGGCCGACACCGACGCGGAAGCCGCCATGAAGACCGCCGAGCGCTGCCGCGCGCTGATCGCCGAGGAAGCCATCGCGCACGTGCGCTCGCCGTACAACCAGTGCGTGACGGCGAGCTTTGGCGTGGGCACCATCGTGCCGACCGAGCGGATGGACCAGACCGCGTTCATCAACCTGATCGACGCGCAGCTCTATCACGCCAAGGACAACGGCCGCAACCGCATCGCCGCGGTCGACCGCGCCGGCATGCAGGGCGAATCGTTCAAGCTGCAATCGCGCTGAACGGGCGGACGCCGCGTGGCCGCGGATGTGACCACGGACGCGGCGCCCGCCGGGTAGCTTCGGCGCCACAAGCTATGGCATCATCGCGCCAAACCACCGCGCGAGGCCAACGATGTATCCACCGAGCAATCCCCAGGGAGACACGCACAGCAAGGTCATCGGCTACCTGCTGTGGATCTTCGGCTTTACCGGTTCCCACCGCTTCTACTACGGCAAGCCGATCACCGGCACGATCTGGTTCTTCACGCTGGGCCTGCTCGGCATCGGCTGGCTGATCGACGTGTTCCTGATCCCCGGCATGGACCGCCGGGCGGACTACCGGTTCACGGCCGGCCGCACCGACTACAACGTGGCGTGGCTGCTGCTGACCTTCCTCGGCGTCTTCGGCGTGCACCGCATGTATATCGGCAAATGGATCACCGGCCTGATCTACCTGCTGACCGGCGGGCTGTTCCTGGTCGGCGTGCTGTATGACTTCTGGACGCTGAACGAGCAGGTGTCGGAGCGGAACCGGATGCCGTGAAGGGCGCGGCGGCGGCATGACAAACGCCGTTCAGACGGCGTTCAGACGGCATTCAGCGAGCCCGCGTCGCGCGGGCCCGGTCCGTCTTGCGGACGCATCCCTTCGTGCTCGAGCCACGCGCGGAACAGCACGACGAGCGCATCCCCGGACTTCCCGTCCGGGACGTAGGTGCAATAGCTGCGCGACGGCAGGCGCGGCCCGGTGAACGGCATCACGAGCCGGCCGGCGGCCAGATCGTCCGCCACCAGCGCGGTCGGCCCCATCGCGATGCCGATGCCGTCGATGGCGGCCTGCAGCGTCAGATAGAAGTGGTCGAACGTCAGCGCCGCGGCGGGCCGGAGCGCGGCAAGTCCCGCCTGCGCCAGCCAGTCCGGCCAGAGCCGCGGCAGGCTCGACGTGTGCAGCAGCGTGTGCTGCCGCATGTCCTCCGGCTTGCGCAGCGGCACGCGCCGCAACAGCGCGGGACTGCAGACCGGCACTCTCTCCTCGCACAGGAATGGCCGCATCGCGTAGCCATAGAAGGTATCCGGGCCGCCCCGGATGATGAGGTCATGGCTGTCCGTCAGGCTCTCCACCGGCTCGTTCGACGTCTCCACCCTGACGTCCACGTCGGCATGCCCGGCGCGGAATTTCGCCAGCCTCGGCACCAGCCAGCGCAAGGTGAACGTCGCCGGCGCATTGACGGACAGCGTCCGCGAGGCCGCCTCGGGCAGGCCATAACCGGCGGTGGCCTGCGCGATCTGCTCGAACAGCGGACCGATTCGTGCCAGATAGGCCCGCGCCGCCGGCGTCAGCGCCACGCGCCGGTTGTGGCGCGCGAACAATGCGGCGCCCAGCCATTCCTCCAGCAAGCGCACCTGCTGGCTCACCGCGCCGTGGGTCACATGCAGCTCGGCGGCGGCTTCCTTGAAGCTGCCGAGCCGGCCAGCGGCCTCGAAGGCGCGCAAGGCATTGAGCGGCGGCAATATCCGTTTCATTCACAAGAGTTTATCTAACGCGAATCCCCAATTTATCTGGTTTGCCGGGCAGCCACAAGATAGATATTCTTCCCGCTGCACGGCTGGTCCTGCTTTCGGCGGTCGCAGGCCGGCCGCGCGCGCTCCATGCCGAAATCGACGGCATCGGCGTGCGCTTGGCCCGCGGACAGGCGATCATCCATACCGCGTAGTGGAAACGCTGGCTGGCGTGCGCGGCCGTCGCGGGTGAGGCGGTCTGCCTGGGGCCTTGGCATTGCCTGAAAGGATGGATTCATGCTCAAGAGAATTGCGACCGACCTGCTTGATATTGTCTATGACGAACAGGGCGATGCCGACGGCTGGCCGGTCGTCCTGCTGCACGGCTTCCCCTACGACATCCATGCGTACGAAGACATCGCGCCACGCCTGGCATCCCGGGGAGCTCGCGTCATCACGCCTTTCCTCCGGGGATACGGGCCGACGCGCTTCCTGTCAGCGGCAACACCGCGCTCGGGCCAGCAGGCGGCGCTGGCGGCAGACCTGCTGGCGCTGCTCGATGCGCTTCGGATCGAGCGGGCCGTGCTGGGCGGCTATGACTGGGGCGGCCGGGCCGCATGCATCGTGGCCGCGCTGTACCCGTCGCGGGCGCGTGGACTGGTTTCGGTCAACGGCTACAACATCCAGGACATCGCCACCGCCATGCGGCCGGCCAGCCCCGAAAAAGAACATCGCATGTGGTACCAGTATTATCTTCACGGCGAACGCGGCCGGGCCGGACTGACGGAAAACCGGCGCGCGTTCTGCCGGCTCCTGTGGTCACTGTGGTCGCCGAGTTGGCGCTTCGGCGACGACACCTACGCGCGCTCGGCAGCCGCGTTCGACAATCCGGATTTCGTCGACGTCGTGGTTCATTCGTATCGGCACCGTTTCGGGCTGGTCGATGGCGATCCCCGCTTCGACGACATGGAACGCCGCCTGTCCGCCATGCCGCCGATCACCGTGCCCGCGATCACCCTCGAAGGAGACGCGGACGGCGTCACGCCGCCGGGCGGAAGACAAGCGGACCGGAAGCATTTCACCGGACGCCATGAAAACCGCCTGGTGCCCAATGCCGGCCACAATCTTCCGCAGGAGGCGCCGGAAGCGTTCGCCGCCGCGGTTCTGGATATCGACGCCTGGGCCGATTGATGCGCCTTGGCCCAAGGCCGGCCCCGGCCGCTGCGCGCGGCGAAAACACTGCCCCTCGACGCACGAAACATCCCCTTCCTGAAGGCACGCCCTGGCCGCGAGCAGTCCGTGAGCCCGCGAGTGCCTTCTTCGTCCGTTCTGAATCTCCGTGAGGAATACCGACATGCCAAAGACTCCCAACCACGCCCCGCAGGCGCCACTGATGCTGATAACGGGCGGCAGCCGCGGCGTAGGCGCGGCGACTGCGCGGCTTGCCGCCGAACAAGGCTACGACGTGGCGATCAGCTTCGTCTCCAACGAATCCGCCGCCCTTGCGGTGGCGGCCGACGTGGAAGCTGCCGGGCGCCGGGCCCTGCCCGTGCGCGCGGACAGCGCGGACCCGGAGCAGGTCGCCCGGCTGTTCGCCGCGATCGACCGGGAGTTCGGCCGCATCGACGTGCTGGTGAACAACGCCGCGATCATCGCGCGGCAGTCCCGGCTCGAGGAGCTCGAATTCGAGCGCATGCAGCGCGTCTTCGCGGTCAACGCGATCGGCCCCATCCTCTGCGCGCAGCAGGCGGTGAGGCGGATGTCCCATCGCTACAACGGGCGCGGCGGCGTCGTGATCAACATCTCGTCGGCCGCGGCCCGGCTCGGCAGTCCGAACGAATATGTCGACTACGCCGCGTCGAAAGGCGCCGTCGAGACCTTCACCACCGGCTTCGCCAAGGAAGTCGCGCGCGACGGGATTCGCGTCAACTGCATTCGCCCCGGGCACATCTACACTGAGATGCATGCCAGCGGCGGAGAACCGGGACGGGTCGATCGCGTCAAGGACTCGATCCCGATGGGACGCGGCGGCCAGCCTGAAGAAGTGGCGCGGGCGATCCTGTGGCTGGCCAGCGCCGAGGCTTCCTTCATCACCGGCACGTTCCTCGACGTCACCGGCGGCAAGTGAGCAAGCGGGCGCGGCATGGGCCGCGTCGTCTCCGCCAGGCCGCAGAACCTGTGCCGGTGCCCGATTTCCCAGGAGACACGACATGACCAGCAAGAACACGATCTGCCTGTGGTACGACGGCGGCGCCCTCGACGCCGCGAACTTCTATGCCGAAACCTTCCCCGACAGCGCCGTCACGGCCGTGCATCGCGCACCGGGCGACTATCCCGACGGCAAGCAGGGCGACATCCTGACGGTCGAATTCACCGTCGCCGGCATTCCCTGCCTCGGGCTGAACGGCGGCCCGCATTTCAGGCACAGCGAGGCGTTCTCGTTCCAGATCGCCACGGACGACCAGGCCGAGACCGACCGCCTGTGGAGCGCCATCGTCGGCAACGGCGGCCAGGAAAGCGCATGCGGCTGGTGCAAGGACCGCTGGGGATTGTCATGGCAGATCACCCCGCGCGCGCTCACCGCGGCGGTGTGCGACCCCGACCGCGCGGCGGCCAAGCGCGCTTTCGAGGCCATGATGACCATGAAAAAGATCGACATCGCCGCGATAGAGGCGGCACGGCGCGGCTAGCGCCCGCGTGATGCCGGCGAGACTCCCGGCACCGCCATCACCGCTGTCACCGCTGTCACCGCTGTCAGCGCCGGAACCACAGCATCGACAGCACGCAAGCCGCCACCAGCAGCAGCACGGAGATGCCCGCCAGCAGCGCGCCCACTTCGGTTTCCTTGCGCTCCAGCGCGAAGCGCGCGCTCAGCTGGCGATACACCCGGCTCAGGTCGGCGGCGGAGCCGGCCTGGAAATACTCGCCGCCGGTCAGCGCCGCCACCGCGCGCAGCGCGGTTTCGTCGAGCTGCATGTAGAAGGACAGGTTCGATTCGTCCGCCCCGCCCTGCGGCGAGCCAAAACCCACGGTATAGACGCGCACGCCGCGCTGGGCGGCCATGCGCGCGGCGTCCGCGGGGTCCGGGCCGGTGGTGCGGCGGCCGTCGCTGAGCAGGATCACCGCGCCGTGCTGGTACGAGCCGGGCTGCGCCGCCGGCCGCTCCTGCGCGCGCTTGCGCGCGGCCTCGGCCGCCGCGGCTTCGTCCAGCGACGGCGCCTGGCGCTCGGCGCGGCCGGACGCGCCGTTGAACAGGATCGCCTCCAGGTCGATGCCGTCGTCGGGAAACAGCACCGCCAGCGCCTGGTACAGGCCGCTGCCGGTCGCCGTGCCGCGCTGGAGCTGGAAGCGGTCGAGCGCCTCCAGCATGTCATGGCGGTTGTCGGTCGGCGGCAGCACCACGGTGGCGGTGGAAGCGAAGGACACGATGCCCAGCCGCACGTTGGCCGGCAGCCCGACGATGAGATCGCGCGCGGCCTGCTGCGCGGCGCTGATGCGCGTGGGCGCGACGTCGGTCGCTTCCATGCTGCGCGAAGTGTCCATCGCCAAAACCAGCGTGACGGCGTCGGACGGCAGCGTGACGGTGGCGCTGGGGCGCGCGCACGCCAGCAGCGCCGCGGTCAGCGCGAGCAGGAACAGCAAGGGGGGAATGTGACGCCGCAGCCGTTGGCCGGGCCCCAGCGCGGCGCGCGGCAATGCCAGGCTGGCATAAAGCAGGGCGGCTTTCTTGCGCCGCGAGATCAAATATAGATAGGCGGCTGCCAGCAGTGGGACCGTCAGCAACAGCCAGAGCATCTGCGGCCAGAGAAACTGCATGCCCTGCTCCTTGGCGCGTGGGTAAGAGGATGGTACTGTATTTTGCAGTGCGGGACCTCGGGGGCTGCAATGAGACGGGTGTCGATCTACTGGTGGGTCTCGGCCGCGGCCGCGCTGGTCTTCGCCGCGGGCGTGGGCGCCGCCTGGCTCCTGCAGCCCAAGTGGCGCGCGCTCACCCAGGCGGACATCGACTCCGCCGTGCTGCATACGCTGCAGACCAAGAATTTGCCGTCGCGCCCGGCCCGCGCGGCCGAGGCGGTGCGCGAATCGGTGGTGGAAATCCGCGGCTTCGTGCCCCCGGAAAAAACCGCGGAAGCCGCGCCCCCTCGCCCGCCCAGGCGGGACCTGCCCGCCAAGCGCCCCAAGTCCGCTCCGCCCGCGCCCTCCGCACCGTCTTCCCCGGCTTCCCCGCGTGACGAGCTCGCCACGGGCGGACCGCCGCGCGGCAAGGACCCCGCCGCCGGCAAGAACCCGCCCGAAGCCAGGGCCACGCCCCCGGCCAGGCCCGAGGGCCGCCAGATCGGCTCGGGCGTGGTCGTGACCGAAAGCGGCATGATCCTCACCAACTACCACGTCATCGCCGGCGCCAGGCGGCTGGAAGTCACGTTCTTCGACGGTTCCACGTCCGAGGCCTCGGTGGTGCAGTCCATCCCCGAGAAAGACCTCGCCATCATCAAGGCCAAGACCATCCCCGACGACCTGCCGGCGGCCACGCTCGGCTCCAGCCGGGATCTCGCGCCCGGCAGCGAGGTGGTCGCGGTCGGCTTTCCGTTCGGCATCGGGCCCTCGGTGTCCGCCGGCGTGGTCTCCGGCCTCGACCGCGAATTCATCTCGCCGGACAACAAGCAGAACCTGGACAAGCTCATCCAGTTCGACGCCGCGGCCAACCCGGGCAACTCGGGCGGGCCGCTGGTGAACATGAACGGGGAGGTGGTGGGCATCGTCACCGCCATTTTCAGTCCCCACGAGAGCGGCACCTTCGTCGGCATCGGCTTTGCCATCACGATCGAAAGCGCCGGCAGTTCCATCGGATCTTCTCCTTTCTAGACAGACGCGGAGGCCTATGAACGACCAAGCCCGGGACGCTGTGGACAGCGCCAATCTGATGGAACGCCTGCTGTACGAGGTGAAGCGCGTGGTGGTGGGGCAGGACCACTTTCTCGAACGGGTGCTGGTGGCCATCCTCGCCGGCGGCCACCTGCTGGTGGAGGGCGTGCCGGGGCTGGCCAAGACGCTCACCGTCAACACGCTGGCCAAGACCATGAGCGGCTCCTTCAAGCGCATCCAGTTCACGCCCGACCTGCTGCCGGCCGACCTGGTCGGCACCCGCATGTACAACCAGGGCACCGGCGAGTTCTCCACCGTGCGCGGCCCGGTCTTCGCCAACCTGCTGCTGGCCGACGAAATCAACCGCGCGCCGGCCAAGGTGCAGAGCGCGCTGCTGGAAGTCATGCAGGAACGGCAAGTCACCATCGCCGGCGAAACCCATCGCGTGCCCACGCCCTTCCTCGTCATGGCCACGCAGAACCCGATCGAGACCGAAGGCACCTACCCGCTGCCCGAGGCGCAGGTCGACCGCTTCATGATGAAAGTGCTGGTGGGCTATCCCACCGAGGAAGAAGAAGTCGTCATCGTCAACCGCGTCACCGGCCCGCGCATCAGCGTCAGCCCCGTCGCCACGCCCGAGCACCTGACCGGCCTGCAGGAACAATGCCGCAAGGTCTACGTCGACCCCGGCCTGATCCAGTACGCGGTGCGCGTGGTGGCGGCCACCCGCAAGCCGGGCGGCTACGGCCTGGCCGAGCTGGACCGCTACGTCTCCTTCGGCGCCAGCCCGCGCGCCACCATCGGCCTGATCGAAGGCGCGCGCGCGCTGGCCTTCCTGCGCGGGCGCCACTACGCGCTGCCCGACGACGTGATCGACCTCGTGCCCGACGTGCTGCGCCACCGCGTGACGCTCTCCTACGAAGCCATGTCCGACGGCATGACGGCCGACCAGATCATCACGCGCATCCTGCAAGCGCTGCCCGTGCCCGAGCGGCCGCTGGAATCCCATGTTCGGGCGGCTGCGCGCTAGGCGCCGGGGCGGCCCGGACGCCGCGCCCGCAGAATCCCCCGCCGGCACCGCGCCTGTCGGCGGGCCGCCCGTCCGCGTCGGCGCCAGCCAGACCGAGGCCCTGCTGCGCCGCCTCGAATGGACCGTGGTGCGCCGCCTCGACGGCCTGCTGCAAGGCGACTACCGCACCCTGTTCCGCGGCTTCGGGCTCGACCTCGCCGACCTGCGCGAATACCACCCCGGCGACGACGTGCGGCACATCGACTGGAACGTCACCGCGCGCCTGCAAACGCCCCACGTGCGCGAATTCCAGGAAGACCGCGAGGTCTGCGCGTGGTTCCTGCTCGACCTGAGCGGCTCGATCGACTTCGGCTCCGGCGAGGTGCGCAAGCGCGACCTGCTCAGCGACTTCACCGCCGTCATGGCCAGCCTGCTCACGCGCTATGGCAACCGCGTCGGCGCCGTGCTCTACGGCGGGGCGGCGGACACCGCCGCCGCCGTGGTGCCCCCGCGCTCCGGGCGCCGCCACCTGCTGCATCTGCTCGACCGCATCCGCGCCACGCCCGCCGCCTCCCCCGGCGACACCCGCCTGCGCGACCTGCTCGAGCGCGCGCGCGCCGTCGCCAAGCGGCGCTCGGTGCTGTTCGTGGTCTCCGACTTCATCAGCGCCCCCGGCTGGCAAGCTTCGCTCAGCCTGCTGGCGCGGCGCCACGAAGTCATCGCCGTGCGGCTGGTCGATCCCCTGGAATTGGCCCTGCCCGACCTTGGCCTGGTCGTGCTGCAGGACGCCGAAACCGGAGAGCAGATGTTCGTCGACACCCACGACCCCGCCTTCCGCAAACGCTTCGCCGCCGCCGCCGAAGCGCGCGAGACCGAGCTGCGCCTCGGCTTCGAGCGCGCCGGCGTGGAATGCCTGACGCTGTCCACCTACGCGCGCCTCGACCTCGCCCTGCTCCACTTCGCCCGCCAGCGCCACCACCTGCAAAGTGCCCAAGGTGTCCAGAGCAACGCCAAGGGGGCCGCATGACCGACGCCCTGACCGGCCTGCCCGCCTTCAGCTTCCAGTGGCCCAGCATGCTGTGGCTGCTCGCGCTGGTTTTGCTGCTGACCGGCGCCTACGTCTGGCTCGATGCCCGCCGCCGCCGCGCATCGGTGCCCTACCCGACGCTCAAGACCGTCGGCCTCGCCATCCGTGGCGGCGCGCGCTGGCGCCGCCACGTGGCGCCCGCGCTCATGCTGCTGGCCCTGACCGCGCTCATCGTCGCCATCGCCCGGCCCCAGGCCGTGATGATGCTGCCCTCCCGCATCGAAACCGTGGTCCTGGTCATCGACCTGTCCGGCAGCATGCGCGCGCAGGACGTGCAGCCCAGCCGCATCCGCGCCGCCCAGCGCGCCGCCAAGACCCTGCTCGACGCCCAGCCCGCCGGCGTCAGCGTCGGCGTGGTCGCGATGGCCGGCACCGCCGCCCTGGCGCAAGCCCCCATCCGCCGCAAGGAAGACGTAGCCACGGTCATCGACAACCTGAAGCCCCAGGGCGGCACCGCCATCGGCAACGGCCTGCTCATCGCCCTCACCACGCTGCTGCCGCAACTGGGCAGCGACGCCGCGCAGTTGCTGGACGACGACGACTCGCCCGCCAAAGCCGCCGCATCGCGCAAGGCAGCCAAGGGGCAGCAAGCCTCGCCCGGCAGCACCGGCGGCGCCGACGCCGCCAAGCCCGGCTCCTACGCCGCCGGCGCGATCGTCCTGTTCTCCGACGGCGAAAGCAACGCCGGCCCCGCCGCCATGCAGGCCGCGCAACTCGCCGCCGCGAATGGCGTGCGCGTGTACACCGTGGGCGTGGGCACCACCGAGGGTGTGGTGCTCACGGTCGACGGCTGGTCCGCCCGCGTCAAGCTGGACGAGCAGGTGCTCAAGCAAGTCGCCGACGCGACCGGGGGCGAGTACTTCCGCCTGGAAGATGCCAACAGGCTCAAGCAGGTGTACCGCGCGCTCAATGCCCGGCTGGCCTTCGACAAGCGGGATCAGGTCGAGATCACTGCGTTCTTTGCCGCGCTGGGGGCGTTGCTGGCGGCTTGCGCGGGGATGCTGTCGTTGTGGTGGTTTGGGCGGGTGGTTTAGGCGGAGGTCGGAATCACGCGACCTCGTCGGTTCTGTCGGCCCTTGAGCAAAGCCATGCCAGCATTTGCTGTGCGGCAGGATCCTTGTGCATCGACGGATCATGGCAGACAGTGATCTCGAATTGGCTCGCATCCGCCGATAGTTGTGCG
Organism: Cupriavidus sp. WS; assembly: GCF_000395345.1. Taxonomy (NCBI): domain Bacteria; kingdom Pseudomonadati; phylum Pseudomonadota; class Betaproteobacteria; order Burkholderiales; family Burkholderiaceae; genus Cupriavidus; species Cupriavidus sp. WS. The sequence continues at coordinate 19,545 of NZ_AQPL01000369.1, forward strand.
ATGGCGAGGCCTTCGGGGCGATTCCGGGGAACGGCCACGTTGGGCACGACTGCGATGCCGGCCCCCTCCCTGACCGAGTGCCAGACGACCTCGAAGCTGCGGATGGTCAAGCCGACTTCCGGGTCGTCGTGGTTGAACCCGGCGGTCTTTCGTCCGCCTTGCGTCCCAAGGTCAACCGGCGGCTTCCACACCAGGGGATAGCCCTCGAGGTCAACGGGCGAAATGATCGCGCGCGCCGCCAACGGATGGTTGGCCGGCATGACGACAACGAGTTCGGTCTGCCGGTAAGGGCGGCATGCCAACCCCTTCACGAAATCGGTCCGCACGCAGACCCCGATGTCCACCTGATTCTTCTTGACGGCCTCCGCTGTCTCGGGACTGCTGCCCTCGGAAACCAGGACGCGGATGCCGGGGTGAGATTCGCGGAACTGCCTGATATCGTCCAGGAGCCCCAGCAAGATGGCGGCCACGTTGGACATGATTCGCACTTCGCCCGATTGCCTGGCCAGAAGGTCCGCAATCTCCTGGGTCATCTCCGCTACCCGGCCCATCAGATCGTCGGCACAGCGCGCAACGACCTCGCCGGCTGCGGTCAGTCGTACACCGGTTGCATGCCTGACCAGCAATGGCGTGCCGAAGCGGGCCTCCAGTTCCGCGACCCGCTTGCTGACGGCCGAGGTGGTCATGTTCAACTCCGCAGCCGAGCGCGTGAGGCTCTTCGTGGCGGCGACGGAAGCCAGTATCTGCATGCTGTGGAGGTTGATGCGAGACATTGCTGCGAAGTGGAGCCGGGAGCGGGTCGAAAGTGCTTGAGCATACGCCGCTCCACTATCGCCTACAAGCCGGGGAAAAGATGCACTAGATTGGGGAGCGGACCTTGCTGATCGGGAAACGCCCGCTTTCCAACTTCTCGCTTTCCAATCCACCTCGACCGCGCCAAATTCGAGGGTACCGCTGCCGGCGCGCATGGCGGGGCTCACCGCACGTTGTGCCGGCCCCGTGGTCTTCACGGCCTCATCATTGCTGGCAGCTTGATGGCACTTCGGCTCCCTCGATGAAGTAGCGTACGGCACGAGAGAAGACGAGGATGCGTTGGCAATCCGGTTGGCTCACGCCGACCTCACGAAACAGGACGAACAGATGGCCCGCAATACTCACATCGTCGCAGACCAGAATGCGCCGGCAGTCACCAGCATTCTTGGCCGCTATGTCGCGAACCACCCCTCGGCGGGATGGGATCGCTCGATTGAACACGAGGCGCATCGGACGTTCATGAACTGGCTGGGCTGCGCTGTCGGTGCCGCACGGCACGAGACAGCCGACGCCGCGCTGGCCGCCGTGGCAATGCTGGAACCTGCGGCCCAGGCGACGGTTCTTGGCCGCAGCGAGAAAGTCGACATGGCAAGCGCGGCATTGCTCAACGGCATTACCTCGCACACCTTCGACTTCGACGATACCCACCTGAAAACGATCATCCACCCGGCAGGTCCCGTTGCGTCGGCAGTGCTGGCGCTCGCGGAGTTCACTCGCGCCAGCGGCCGAAAAGTCATCGATGCCCTGGTTCTCGGCATCGACGTCTCCTGCCGCGTTGGCAATGCAATGTACCCGGACCACTATGACCGCGGATGGCACATCACCGGCTCGACCGGCACGCTGGGGGCGGCGGCAGCGTGCGCACGGCTTCTGGGCCTCGACGAATCCCGCACGATCATGGCGCTGGGTATTGCCGCGTCACAACCTGTGGGACTGCGCGAACAGTTCGGGACGATGACCAAGCCGTTCCATCCCGGCGGTGCCGCGCGGGCAGGCTTGATGTCGGCCCTGATGGCGAGCCACGGTTTCACGGCCAGTGCGCGGGCGCTAGAAGCGCCTCGCGGCTTCCTGCAGGTGATTTCCTCGAAGCAAGATTGGCGCGAAATCACCGACGATCTCGGCAGCCGTTTCGAGATTGGCTTCAACACCTACAAGCCGTTCGCGTGCGGCATCGTCATCCATCCGAGCATCGACGCGTGCGTCCAACTGCGCCAGCAGGGCATCCATTCCGGCGATATCGAGCGGATCGATCTCCATGTCCATCCGCTGGTGCTGGAACTCACCGGGAAAAAGGAACCCGCGGACGGTCTTCAGGCAAAGTTCAGCGTCTATCACGGCTGCGCCGCCGGCCTGATTTTCGGGCGCGCAGGGGAAGAAGAGTTCTCGGATGAAATCGTTCTGCGCGATGACGTGGTCGCGCTTCGCAGGAAGGTGGTTGCCCACGCCGATAGCGAAATCGACGAAGCGGCAGTCCGATTGAAGGTGGTTCTCAAGAACGGCAGCGAGACGACATTGTGTGTTGAACACGCGATCGGCTCACTGCAGCGCCCCATGACGGACGCCGACCTCGACCAGAAATTCCACAATCTGGCGGACCCCGTGTTGGGCGCTGCAAAGACGGGGGAACTCATCCAGGCATGTTGGGCCTTGGCTGAAACTGCCGACGTCTCCGCCATCACGGCCCTCGCTCGCCCTTGAGCCAGCAGTTCGAGCCGCCCGCACCGTGAGGTGCGCGTCATCAAGGTGCGTCGCCTCGGTCGAGGTGACGCACGCCATCAGCCATGATGCGATCAGGCTGTCCCCCTCCCACCCAATGCCGGCGACCGCATTGAGCACTTCGCTCAGGCGCGTCGACTTGCCCGTTCCATCGTGTCAGCGACAGTAGACAGCGTTGTCCATCCAGCGCGATACGTAAATCTGTCGCCCCATCTTCCCTCGCGCCACGTTCATCCTGGTGCAGGCGACCACCGTCCTGGTGCATCGAAAACGGCAGTCATGCATGTTGCCATCAGCGCCCCGGCGCGATGAATCGGCTTGCCCAAGCCAAGGGCATTTTTCACGTGAGTGGCGCATCGGGGCGCACTGCAAGCCGCGATTTGGTGCCTCTTGAACTGCGGGAAAGGATGGCTTTCCAAGTTCTCGCTACCGTCTTAACCTCATCCGCGCCAAATTAGCAGTACACGCTGGCGCGGGGCCGTAGCCGGTCTGACGATGCCGACGCATGGCCCGGCCCTTCTGCTTCCCATCCATGCGGGCGCCCCGCGGCGCCGGATGAAATTGCCGACGCGGTCTTTTTTCTTTGTTCCTCGCGAGCGTCCCACATCAACGCAACGTGCCTGACCGTCGATGACGGCGCCACGGACGACGTTGTTCGACAAGGCTTTAGCCACACCACTACCTACGAACTGGAGAAGGGAATGAACCACAAGTCCTACTCGACCGGCAACAGCCGGCGCAGTGCACTAGCAGCGCTGCTGGTGATCGGCGCCTGTTGCGCCGTCGCGCCTGTCCGGGCCGCGCCTTACCCGACCAAGCCGATTACCCTGGTGGTCCCCTTTGCGGCAGGAGGCCCCGTCGACATCGTTGCGCGGGCGATTGCCCAACCGCTGGGCGTGCAACTTGGCAAGCCCGTCGTTGTGGAGAACGTCGGGGGCGCTTCCGGGATGATAGGCGCGGCGAAGGTCGCACGCTCACAGCCTGATGGCTACACGCTGCTTCTCGGCACCGCGGGGACGCAGGCGTTGAATCCCAATGTCTATGCGAAGGTGCCATATCGCTCACCGGAAGACTTCCAGCCAATTGCAGAGGTTGCGAGCATCCCGTCTGTCCTGTCGGTGCCCACCGGCTCTCCTCACAAGACGATCCAGCAGTTCGTGTCCTTCATCACGAAGAATCCCGGGTCCGTGACGATGGGCAATGCCGGCCCGGGTTCCGTCTCGAATCTCGCGGCGCTGACGTTCCTGGCTAGCGTCAAGGCGAAAATCACTCCGGTTTCATACAAGGGAACCGCCCCCGCCTTTGTCGACCTCATGGGAGGTCAGATCGACTCGCTGTTCGACACCACCGTGCAGGCCGTCCCGCAGATCAAGGGAGGGCGTGTCCGAGCGCTTGCCACAACGTCCCCTTCCCGTCTTCCGAGCCTGCCGGATGTTCCCACGCTCGCGGAAAGCGGCTACCCGAATACCGAGCTTCTCATCTGGTACGGACTGCTGGCGCCCGCAGGATTGCCGAGCGACGTCCTCAAGACGCTCAGCGACGCCGCGCGAAAGGCCCGCGCCGACGCCCAGTTCAACAAGGCCATGCGCGATGGCGACGCCCTCGTCCCGCCCGAAAACCAGGGAAGCGCGGAATTCGCGGAAAGGGTCCAGCGCGATGTCCGTCGATTCGGAGAACTGGTCAAGCAAGCAGGCATCACGAAGGGCAGCGAATAGCCCCGGGGCCAGGGCGTGGCCGACGCTCATGGCCTTCATAAGATCGCGGCGCGAAGGCGCCGCCTCATCCAGCAAGACTAACGAACAAGGATCTCAAAATGATTCAGTATCCGCGCTACAAAGCCGCAGCAGCGCACGTTTCCCCTGTCTATTTCGACATCGATCGCACGGTGGACAAGGCCTGCGATCTTATCGCCGAAGCGGCACGCAGCGATGTACGCCTGCTTGCGTTCCCGGAAAGCTTCATCCCCGGCTATCCGCACTGGGGACGCATTGTCGCCCCCATCGAGACCGACGAACTCTTCGCCGCAATGGCCGCGCGCGCCATTCGCATCGATGGCCCCGAGATCGCCCGGCTGCGCGCTGCCGCAGCCCGGCACGAGATGGTCGTGTCGATCGGATTCAACGAAGGCACCAATGCCAGCGTAGGTTGCCTCTGGAACTCCAATGTGCTGATCGGCAGCGATGGCACGATTCTGAATCACCATCGGAAGCTCGTTCCGACCTACGTGGAGAAGCTGATCTGGGCCAACGGCGATGGCTCCGGCCTGCGCGTGTCGGAGACCGACATCGGCCGGATCGGCATGCTCATCTGCGGAGAGAACGCCAATCCCCTGGCCCGGTACACGCTGATGGCGCAAGGCGAGCAAGTGCACATATCGAGCTACCCGTCCGTGGCCCCGGCACGCAAGCCGGATGGCAGCGGTGGCTATGACATCCAGGACGGCATTCGCATCCGGGCCGCCAGCCACTCGTTCGAAGCGAAGGTATTCAACATCGTGGCGTCCACGCCATTCGACGAAACCGCCAGGCGCTTCCTGGAGCCGCTGGGCAAGGACGTGCTCGCCTTGCTCGAGAACGGCTCTCAGACTGTCTCGATGATTCTCGATCCGACCGGGAAGCCGGTCTCGGATGTCCTGTCGACGGACGAAGGTCTCTGCATCGCCGAGATTGACCTCAGCCGTGCGCTTCCCGTGAAGCGGATCCACGACGTGGTCGGCTATTACAACCGCTTCGACATCTTCGATCTCCAGGTCAACACGTCTCGCAATCTTCCGATCTCCTGGCGGAATGGCACCCAGCTTCGGGAACCGGGCGCCGGCACGCTTGCGGCCGCCGAGCCGGAACTGCCCATCCATCTGGTACCGACAGAGGCGCTGTAAGCCTTGAGAAACAGGGGGTTCGTGGCTGGAGCTGGTCCAAGGCGCGAACCCTCGCAAAGCCGGAATCGGGTTGAAGACGTTATCTCAGTCAAGCTTGTTATGAGTCCCGTAGGCGCGTTGCCAGGGGCGAAGGATGCGCGATGCGGGATGTGCTTGCTCCAAGCCCGACAATGAAGGGCGTAGCTTGACCAGAGGCATGCGGCCTGAGTATCACTTCGCGGCCAACCGCTTCGAGCAATATCTCTTGTGGGTGATGCAACCGTACCGCTGGCGACGCCCGCACGCTTGGTTGCGGGATTTTGTTCAGTCGAGTGGCGCGCTGGAAGGTCATTTGGCCGCACCTTCTTGAAGACGCCCTGGCTCTCCGATTGCGTGGCTTGACGCACTTTCAAACCGTTCGGGCCTGCGCTCCTCCCCCTCGACCCGCAGCCTCGGCAAAAACTGCGGATACTCCCGCTGCATGAAATCAATCAGCCCTTCCCGCACCACGCAGCGCAAATCCCACGCCAGCCCCGAAGAAGCCGCGGTGCACAGCACCCGCAGCTGCATCGTCCGCTCCGTGGCATCGGCCACCACGAGGTTGAAAAAGCGCTGGTCCCATTGCGGCGCGGCGCGCACGATGCGCTCCAGTTCCGTGCGCAGCGGCGCCAGCGGCATGCCGTAGTCGACGTAGAAGAACACGGACCCCATGATCTGGGCGTTGTTGCGGGTCCAGTTCTGGAACGGCTTTTCGATGAAGTACTGCAGCGGGATGATGAGGCGGCGCTCGTCCCAGATGCGCAGCACGACGTAAGTGCCAGTGATTTCTTCCACGCGGCCCCACTCGCCTTCGATGATGAGCACGTCGTCGAGCCGGATCGGCTGGGTCAGCGCGAGTTGCAGGCCGGCGATGAGGTTGCTGAACACGGGCTTGGCGGCGAAGCCAGCGATCAGGCCGAGCACGCCGGCGGAGGCCAGCAGGCTGGCGCCGACCTGGCGGGCGCCGGGGAAGGTCATGAGCAGCATGGCGGCGCCCATGACCACCACCAGCGTCATGGCGGTGCGCGCGAGCACGCGGGTCTGCGTGTGGATGCGGCGCGCGTTCATGTTGTCGGCCACGTCCACGGGGTGGCGGTCCATGATGCCTTGCGCGCAGCCGGCGATGATGCGCGCCACCAGCCAGGTGGTGGCGGCGATCATCAGCAGGCCGTTGAGATGGCGCACGCTGTCGATCCAGCGCAGTTCGTCCGGCGCGGCCTGCCAGACCGTTTGCAGCGCCAGCAGGGGCAGGACCACCGTCGACGGCGCGCGCGCTTTCCTGACGACGGCATGCAGCAGCGGCGCGTGGCGGGTGATGCGCAACAGCAGCAGGCCGCCGAGGCGGTGCGCCAGCAGCGCAATGGCCACGGCGACCACGGCCGCGGTCCATGTGCCGAACCAGGGATGGGCGAGGAGGATTGCCATGTTCATCGGTCGGTCGTCCTGTGTCGTCGCGACTGCGGCGATTATGCAGGGAAGGACACGAAGATGGCGCGGAAGTTTCGCCCGCCCCCTCGGGGCGGGCCGCCGCGGGCACGTGGGTCCGTGC
>NZ_AQPL01000370.1:0-5407 GCF_000395345.1 Cupriavidus sp. WS
GGGGCGGGCCGCCGCGGTCACGTGGGTCCGTGCGCGCGGCAATACCGGGGCAGGCCGGCGCGGGCGCCGGGGCAGCCGCGCGCCGTGCCGCGTTCAGCCTTCGGCCAGGATCTGGCGGATAGCCTGCTCGAAGGCTTCCACCGGCTGCGCGCCGGTCAGCAGATAGCGCTTGTTGAAGATGATCGACGGCACGGACTGGATGCCCATGCCCTGGTATTCCTGCTCTTCGGCGCGCACTTCGCCGGCGTAGTCGCCGTGTTGCAGCACCTGGCGCGCCTGCGCGGGGTCGAGCCCCGCCGCTTGCGCGGCCTCGACCAGCACGTCGTGGTTGCTGGGGTCCTTGCCGTCGCTGTGGTAAGCGCGCAGCAGCGCGAGCTTGAGCGGCAGTTGCTTGCCGTGCAGGCCGGCCCAGTGCAGCAGGCGGTGCGCGTCGAAGGTGTTGTAGACCTGTTCGCGCGGGCCGAAGGCAAAGCCGACGGCGGCGCCGCGCTCGCGGATCATGGCCTGGGTCTCGGCGATCTGCGCGGGCGTGCGCCCGTATTTCTTGCCGAGATAGTCGACGATGGCTTCGCCGTCCGGTCCCATCTGCGGGTTCAGCTCGAACGGATGGAGCACGATCTCGGCGTCCACGGCGTCGCCAAGCCGCGACAGCGCAAGCTGGAGCGAGGACAGGCCGACGGCGCACCACGGGCAGGCGATGTCGGAGACAAAATCGATTCTGAGCGGCTGTGTCATGGCGGATCTGGTGGCGCGGCCCGCGATGCGGCCGGCCCGATAGAAGGTCAGGATGGCCCGACAGGGTAGCCCGAATCGCCGATCCTTGCAGGATGGCGATTCGGGCATGTCCGCCGCCCGCTCAACGCCCCCAGCGCAACACCAGCGGGTCCAGCCGGCGCGCGATCTGGAGCAGCCCCGCGCGCGTGGCCGGGTGCATCGGCTGGAGCGGATGGCGCACCGCGTCGGAGGCGATCACGCCGCCCTCCTTCATCAGCACCTTGCTGGTGGCCAGCCAGCCCTGGCGGTTCTCGTAGTTGATGAGCGGCAGCCATTGCTGGTAGTGGTCGGCGGCGCCCTCGGCGTCGCCGGCCTGGTAGGCATCGACGATGCGGCGGATGCCGTCCGGGAAGCCCGCGCCGGTCATGGCGCCGGTGGCGCCGGCGTCGAGGTCGGCCATCAGCGTGATGGCTTCCTCGCCGTCCCACGGGCCGACGATGGCGTCGCCGCCGAGCGCGATCAGCTCGCGCAGCTTGGCCGCCGATTGCGGCACCTCGATCTTGAAATACGACACGTTGGCGATTTCCTTCGCCATGCGCGCGAGGAACGGCGCGGACAGCGTGGTGCCGCTGACCGGCGCGTCCTGGATCATGATGGGGATGTCGATGGCGTCGGACACCGTGGCGTAGAACGCATGGATGGCGTGCTCGGGCACGCGGATGGTGGCGCCGTGGTACGGCGGCATCACCATCACCATCGCGGCGCCGGCGTCCTGCGCGGCGCGGCTGCGTTCGGCGCAGATGCGCGAGCTGAAGTGCGTGGTGGTGACGATCACCGGCACGCGCCCCGCCACGTGGTCGAGCACCGTGGCCATCAGCGTGCTGCGCTCGGCGTCGGTCAGCACGAACTGCTCCGAGAAGTTGGCCAGGATGCAGATGCCGTTGGAGCCGGCGTCGATCATGAAGTCGATGCAGCGGCGCTGGCCGTCGAGGTCGAGGCCGCCCTGCTCGTCGAAGATGGTCGGCGCGACCGGGAATACGCCCCGGTAGGCGGTTTGGCGGGCGGGCTGGGTCATGTCTGTCTCCTTGTCGTGCGCAGGGGCCGTGTTCTTGTCTCGGGTGCTTGCGCAATATAAGAGCATCCGGCGTCCGATGTATATTGAAACCTTTCCATCTGGTGATCGCTTTTGCGACTCACCGGCCTGCCGGACAAGACCTGACCCTGGACGCCGCACGCCCATGAGAGCCACCCTCGACGTACTGATGTCGCGCCTGCGCATGAAGCAACTGCAGTTGCTGATCGCGCTGGACGACCACAAATCGCTGCACCAGGCGGCATCCGTCATGGCCATGACGCAATCGGCCGCCAGCAAGGCCCTGCAGGAACTGGAGAGCATGCTGGACGCGCCGCTGTTCGAGCGGACCCGGACCGGCATGCAGCCCAACCCGTTCGGCCATTGCGTGATCCGCTATGCGCGGCTGCTGGCCACGGACCTTACCGCGCTGTGCCAGGACATGGCCGAAATCCGCTCGGGCACGGCCGGGCGGCTTGCGGTGGGGGTCATCATGGGCGCCGTCACGGGCGTGCTGGCGCCCGCGCTGGCCAGCCTCCAGGCTGAGCAGCCCAACCTGTCGATCGAGATCGTGGAAGACACCAGCCTGCGCATGCTGGGCCTGCTCGACGACGGCCGGCTGGACCTCGTCATCGGCCGCGCGCTGGTGAGCGACCAACCCGCCCGCTACCGCTACGAGGCGCTGGGCAACGAGCCGATCTCGGTGGTGGTCGGCCACGCCCACGCGGCGCCGCGCGCGCGCGAACTCGCCTTTGCCGACCTGGCGAGATACCGCTGGGTCATCTATCCCGCCCAGATGCCGATGCACGCGCTGCTGCTGCGCGAGCTGGACCTGGCCGGCATGAGCATGCCGGCCAACGCCATCACCACGGCCTCCACGCTGGTCACGGTGGCCTTGCTGCAGGGCAATGCCAACCTCGTGTCGCTGCTGCCGACCAGCGTGGCCGAGCCCTACGCGCGCCAGAAGATGCTGCGCATCCTGCCGGTGAAGATGCAGTCGCGCAACGACACCTTCGGCATCGTCACGCGGCGCGGCGGCACGCTCTCGGCGGCGGCCCGGCGGCTGATCGCGGCGCTGCGGGCCGGCAAGCCGGATTGAGGTGCCGCCCGGCGGGATGGCCGGTCAGCCGCCGCGCGCGCGGCGCGCCTCGTAGGCCTTCAGGCTGGCCAGCGCCATCCGCAGCGTCGGCGCCGGCACCGGGCCGCGGCGCGCCAGCAGGTCGCCCACGATCTGGTTGGATTCGATGGCGCCGCCGCGCTCGAGGTCGCGCAGCATCGACGCCGTCATCGGCGAGCCTTCCTTGAACAGCGAGGCAGCCGCCTGTTCCAGCGCCGGCGCGCGCGCGGGATAGCCGTTGGCCGCGGCGATGGCGGTGCACTCGTCGAGCAGGGCCGCGATCACGTCGCGCCCGTGCGGGGCGGCCAGGATGTCGCCCACGGCGGCCCGCATCAGGCAGGTGGACGACGCCAGCGTGGCCAGGAACAGCCATTTCTCCCACATGTCCTGCAGCATGGCCTCGCTGCGCTGCACGTCGAAGCCGGCGCCCCCGAACACGGCGGCCAGGGCCTGCGCGCGGTCGCTGCTGCCGGACGGACGCTCGCCGAAGGACAGCACGTGGAAGGCCGAAAGATGGAGGATGGTGCCCTGCTCGTCCAGCGTGCTGGAGATCAGGCAGCGGCCGCCCATGACCCGTTCGGCGCCGAAGCGGGCATCGAGCTTGTCCAGATGCTGCATGCCGTTGAGCAGCGGGATGATGACCGTGCCCGGGCCCACGGCGGGCGCGAAACCGTCCATCGCGCTGTCGAGGTCGTAGGCCTTGCAACTGAGCAGCACCACGTCATACGGTTGCGCGATCTGCCCGACCTGCACCAGCGGCGGGTTGGGGAAATGCAGGTCGCCGTGCTGGCTCTTGACCTTCAGGCCATGCTCGGCCAGTTGGGCGGCGCGCCGCGGGCGCACCAGGAACGTCACGTCGCGCCCAGCCTGCAACAGCCGCGCGCCGAAATAGCCGCCAGTGGCGCCCGCTCCGACAACCAGAATACGCATCTTCGACTCCAGAATCCGGCCCGGCGGGAGGCCGGGCGATGCGCCATTGTAGTGGCTGGCGGGCGAGGCTGCCGGCACGCCAGCGGCCGCGCGGCGGGGCCCGCGGCGCGCTGCTGCCAATCCATCAACAGCCTGTGAGTATTCATCGATAGCGGCGCCTACCGGCCTCGCCCAGAATGGGATCTGCTCAAGCCATCTGGAACCTTTGTGAACGACATCGCGAATAGCGCCCTGCAGATCCCGACGCCCATCGGCGGCGCCCTGCCCGCACCGAAGGCATTCGATTCCCTCGACGCCACGCGCCGGGACCGCAAGCTGCGGCTGGCCGCCGCGTTCCGCATCTTCGCCCGCTTCGGGCTGGCCGAAGGCATCGCCGGCCACATCACGGTGCGCGACCCGGAGCATGCGGACCGCTTCTGGGTCAATGCCTATGCGCAGCATTTCTCCGCCATCCACCCCGACGACCTGATCTGCATCGACGAGCACGGCAAGGTCCACGCGGGCACCGGCCCGGTGAACGCGGCGGCGGCGGCGATCCATTGCGGCATTCACGGCAGCAATCCCGACGTGGTTGCCGCCGCGCACACGCATTCCGTCTATGGCCGCGCGTTCTCGGCGCGGCACCGGACGCTGCTGCCGATCAACCAGGAGGCCTGCCTGTTCTTCGAGGACCAGGTGGCGTTCCAGGGCGACGTGCTGGTGCTGGCGGCGGACGAAGGGCGGCGCATCGCGCAGTCGATGGGCGACCGGCGGGCGGCGGTGCTGGTCAATCACGGCCTGCTGACGGTCGGCACCTCGGTCGACGCGGCGGCCTTCCGCTTCGTGGCGATGGAACGCTGCTGCCAGATCCAGCTGCTGGCCGAGGCGGCCGGCGAGTTCAGCGTGCTGTCCGATGAGGAAGCGCGCTCCGTGCGCCGCCAGATCGGCTCCGACTATGTGGCGTGGCTGGGTTTCCAGGGCCTGTTCGAACAGTTGCTGCGCGAGAGCCCGGACCTGCGCGCCTATCAAGCGGCCATCCGGTAGCCGCGCGCCCGCTTCAACCGGCGCCCTGCACGCGCCGGACGTAGCTGGCCGCCGCGTCGATCAGCCATGCCTCGAACCGGCGCACGGGCTCCCAGTGGCGCCGCTGCTCGGGAAACGCGAAATAGATGTTGCTCGGGCTCGGCACGAAGTGCGGGTGCGCGATGACCAGCTGCCCGCTGGCCAGTTCGCGGTCAACCAGGCTGCGCGGCAGCAGCGCCAGGCCCTGCCCCGCCACCGTGGCGTTGATGGACATGACGAACATGTCGTAGTGCGGCGTCGGCGCGTCGTGCTCCAGCGGCCGCCCGACCAGCGATTCGCCCCAGTCGGTCCAGGCCGCCGGGATGTCGCGCGTGTAGATCCACGGCGCCGCGGCGATGCGCTCGAGCGGCAGCTCGCGCTGCCCGTCGCACCAGACCGGCGCGCACACCAGCACCAGGCGGTCGTCGCTGACCAGCGCGGCGCCGGTCATGCCCGCCCACAGATGCTGGCCGAAATAGATGGTCGCGTCGAAATTGGAGTCGTCGAAGAAGGGGTCGTCTCAGAAAACGGAA